>JABIGM010000060.1 GCA_018650165.1 Methanobacteriota archaeon | reverse complement strand
TTAGGAACTGTCGAGATGCTAAACGCATGTGCGGAGAGTGAAGGGTATGCCGTAATGGGCGGAGGTCACACTGCAACTCTAGTCAATCAGCGTGGATTAATCGACAAGATGGGGCACGTTTCAACAGGTGGCGGCGCAAGTCTAGAACTTCTTGCTGGAAGAAACCTGCCAGGCCTAGCTTCTCTCGAAGAGTCTGCAAGACAATTTCGCTTCTCTATTTCTAAGCCTTTAGACCACCAATAAACCTACAGTGTGTTACTGTAATGTTAAGCCGAGATTTCCGAGGGGTTTTTCAATACCTCGAGGGGAAAATACTCTCGAAGGGGTATAAATGAATAGAGAACCAAACATACCCGTCACAAAAATAATTTCTGCGGCATGTCGAAATTTTATGGCGTTTGAGGGTTTACATAATTTTGAATTTGATGAAGCGATTAGCACAATTGTTGGTAAAAATTCGGGTGGGAAGACCTCTTTGGTCGTATTAATTAAACAGGCTTTGGACACAGACATTGGCCGAGAGTGGCCTGGAAAATGGCTTGTTGAAAGTCATGACTACACTGAATCATTAATTGAATTGAAATTTGTCGCTGGCGGTAAAATACATTACCTTCGAAGAGTGATTTCAGGCAATACTACGAGAGATCTACACCTATACATCGGCGAAGGAGATAAGGCGGAATTCTTACGCGATAGCGAGGGCTTTGCTTATCTTAAAAAATTAAAGCCGGTTACATTATTTGATACGTTTTGGCGACCATACAAAGATTACACCAAGTTTAATCCATACAATAAAAAATTACATTTTTCCGAAATTGATGATTCCTTATCCTATATTCGGCCATCAGCAGAGTATATTGATGCCTTGAATTTACTTCTATTGGCCGCGGGTAGCAAAATATCAAAACTATCGGTAAGAGGCAATTCCTATGTCATAGAGAATCGAAATGGTACGATTGTGCCTCTCAGTTCTCTTGCCTTAGGGGATAGTAGTATTGTACTAACTCTGGCGAAATTTCTGATGCACGCTATGGCAATTGATGAAGAGGATAATTCGCGTGTGATACTAATCGACGAAATGGAAACTGGGCTTAGTCGAAGTGGCGTCCAAGTGTTATTTGATGGGATTAGAATTCTTGCAAATCGATACAAATGCCAATTTATTTTGACTTCGCGATTTAGCAATGGTAGAATTAATCCAATTACAATCAAGCAACCTAGGGTTCCTAAGGTGTACCGTACCCATAGGCACCTAGTGGTTTCCAATCCTCCGTTTTCATCATTTGGTAAATTGGGGGCTTGGCTATCGAAACTATAAGAAAAATAGTCTCTATTTCTCATGATGGTTTTGGCCACATGTGGTATCCATTTTCTGCTTCATTTGAAGAAAATTGCACCATTATAAGTGCAGAATATTATTTTGAAATTGGCGACTTTCTATCGCTTATACGCGCAATGTTTGCAACCAATAATCATTCACCTGAAATCTTGTCAAAACAAAACGTTCGGTTAACAAAAAAGCATCTAATTGGAAATGACCGCAAAACCCAATGTAGTATTAGATTCGTTACTGATGATAGTGAATTTTTGCTACAAAGATGCTTCATTGGCCCCTATTCTACTGAAGCACGGTTACAAAAAATAGGGAATAGTATTGTCTACAGAAACCATGATGTAATCCAGATGTTAAGTAAATTTGGCAAGCCGATCGTAATTGATGATGGCGGGTTGTTTAACAATAATTCACTTATCTTCAAGCCCATAGATAATCACACTCGGAAAAGCTTGGTTGCCCTTTCAAATAATTGGGCTAGAATGGTTGGATTTGTAGATTCTAGATTAGATATCGATTATGATGGAAGATGGTCGACACGAGGCGATGTCGATGCTTTTGGCAATAGAAGATATTCTGCTAGGAATGGTGCGCCGTCTCCGCTGCGGCTATTGGCTAATTTGGCTCAAGCTGTTATGAAAAAGCGAGTGTTTGGAATGTGTACGCCTATTTTTTCACCATTCAATGTTGATTCACTTAATGATTTTGAGGCGATTACCATAATCGATCTCATTAGAAATATCTGTAAAGAAGAGAGTTTGCAATTCATTGTTGCCATCAATACTAATTCCAATACAAACTCTATGATTGGCGCAATTGAGACGCCCAGGCTCTCAATGTACGAAACCTGATTTCTTCCGGTAGCATAATGTGGAATGGTACAAAATCAGCTCGTGAAATCTATTGAAGATTTTACGATTTTATCTGTTAATCCCTTCACAAACCGACTGGCTTAAGAAGGTCCCAAGGGATGTTACTAAGGTGGGCAGAACTCTGAAAGAGCAGATGCCCCTTTTGGTTAAGGATTTGATGATTGTTTCCGATTTTTATTTGGATTAGATGGTAAATAATCAGTATTAATTTTGGTAGACAATATAGAGGTGGATTAGGATGACAACAATTTACAAAGCGATTCCTGAAGAGCCTGAGATCGAAATCTACCATATGGAAGAAAATATTCGTTTCGTCGGTAACGATGTCAAGATCATCCATATCAACAAAGTGGAATACGGAAGTATTCTGACACTAGATGAAATTGATTCACTAGAGGTTATCCATATCAAAAGCCCAGGTGCAGTGATTGCTTTCAACAGCTATCCGCATCAAACGATAAAAATTCGAGGTGCGTTCGAAGAAGTGCGTGTCAAAGACAGGAACAATTTTTACAATTTACATCGATATGCATCCAATCCAACTCTACCACTTGGCAATATATGGGGCGCTATTATCACTCGAGACCCTACAATTCAATGTGGCGACATGGATGCGTTAATGCTCAAAACAACAGAGATTACGGATCTAAAACTTGACGGTGAGTGGTCTCATATTTCCCTTGTCGGAGACAGGTCCTTACAATCCATTGAAGTGAGTGGTAAAAGAATCATCAATAATATTGTGATTAACAAAGGCCTCGCTCTGAGAAGCTTGAACATTCGAAGAAGGAGTTTGACTTGTTCGCTGATGAAGTGTCCAGCCATTGATACGATTATCGGTTTTGGTGACCGTCTAAACATCCAACCAAAGCCTCGCAAAAAGAATGCTTTGTCAATTGGTGGATTTTGGCATAAAGTTCCCGAATGGTATAACGATGTAGAGGCTTTGCTACAGATTCCTCACTTCAATGCTCACCTAACTGCAAATGATACAATCACCTGTGATGATTTGGGAGGGGTTACGGTAATGCCTTACACCTATAACGGCCCTGGGGGCGTCTGTGAATTTACTTCTGTATTTGATTTAGATGATAACGACCTATCTTTAGGCATTGAAATCTCAAGACTGATTCACCTAATTGAAGAAGAGCCTGTTAAGCGATTTGATGCCTTTGCTAATTGGTGTCAAAACAACCTTTCGCTGTTCGACCAATACAAAGCGTTGAGAATTCTTGCCTCTTTGATTTCTCGTGGATTTGCTTCCAAACCAATAATCCAAGTACGAAACCACATTTCTGAAATGAATACCTGCATGCCTAAATTGATTACAAGTTCTGTTAATGGTGGAAATCAAGGAGGAACATGGAACAAATTGTATTCTGGTGATTCCGATGACTGGGAAATCCCTGACAACTCAGTAATGCCATTTGGCAGAGTTGATCTTGAGATATGGCTCAATACAAACTTAGGAGTTGAATTAATTGGAATGCACGACAAAAATTTAGTCCCACAAAGGCGGTACTCTAGCAGACGCCATCTAGGTGAAAACCCAGTAGTTCGAAATATTCTGATCTCTACTTTGAGTGCAGCCAATACGGTTGGCAGAAATAGCGATGCTGAACGAAAACTGACCAATTTGGCTGAAAGCCTTTACACTAACCCTACAATCAATACTGACCCATTTTGTTGTGAATTCACTATTTACCATCTTGGCATATCTCGTGTTGCTAATCAATCTATCATTCAACAGTTGATTGATGGAATCATGGATATGCGTACCTCTGCATGGATTAAAGCCGCGTTACTGGTTGGTATTATCGACCAGGTCAATTCACCTAAAGCAAGAATCGCATTGAAGCGTATAGCTTCTGATAACGAATTTACAGTTTCAGAATCATCAATGATGAATGCAATTTCAATCTCAGGTAATAGGGCATTCAAGAATGGCAAGGCTGTAAAGCCTGAATGGCCATACCTAACAAATTGGAGTAAACAATACAAAAAATAATGGAGAAATAAATATGAACATGACAAGTATATCAAAAGCAAAGCAACTGCTACAACACCAGTTAGACATTCTTTGGGAGAATCCAAAGAAAGCAGAGTTGGTTCCCCCATTGATGATTTGGGGTCCCCCTGGGATCGGAAAGTCAACTTTCATTCGAAATCTCTGCAAGGAGAACGATATCGGATTTATTGATGTCCGATTGGCACAAAGAGAACCCGTGGACATCCGTGGGCTTCCTGTTCCAAGAGACGACAAGCAAGGTATCGATTGGATTGTTTCCTCGGAATGGCCGAGAGCAGGAGTAGAAGGTACTCCAGAAAAAGGCATCATCCTCTTCGATGAGATTACTGCCGCAGATAGCACACTACAAGTTGCTGCATACGAATTCATTCTCGACCGTAGACTCGGTCAACTCTACCAAGTTCCCGATGGCTGGTACATCGTAGCAGCTGGAAATCGTACCGGAGACGGAGCGGTTGCACGTACAATGTCAAGTGCGCTTGCAAATCGATTCTGTCACCTTGAAGTCGGTGCCAATACTGCAAGTTGGCTCGATTGGGCTTTAATCAACAATCTTAATCCAAGTGTAACCGGATTTATTCGATATTTACCTCAAAAATTATTCTCGATGGAAGGGAATAAAGAGCGAGGTTGGCCGAGCCCTAGAAGTTGGGAAAGAGTTGCTATGGAACTTGATTTAGCTACTGACAAAAACCTCGATAACGACCTAATGCATATCATCGTAGAGGGTTTGGTTGGAGAAGGTGTTGCGGTTGAATTCATGGCATTCCTCGAATGGAGTGGTAAGATTCCCGACGTTAGCAAGATGTTAGCGGGGGAAATCAAGGCAACTATTCCAAAACGTCCTGACCAACGCTATGCAATGCTATCGGCTATTGTCCATAATATGCGTCAAGTCGAAGAACCAGAGAATCTTTTGAATGGATTTTTCGATGTAATGCTAAAGTTCCCAAATGACTGGGTCCAACTATTGTATCATGACATTACACTGGTTATGGATTCTGATGGAAAGGACGAGTTCCTAGTGGCTCTATTTGACCATCCACGCCATGAAGAATTAGAAAATCGTATAGTGGTTTGAGGTGATATAAATGTCTGAAATCAATGAAAAAAGCGTTAGTTTTACCCCTCCTTCTGACGAGGATGAAGGAGCTAAACTTGTTTCGCTTGAGCATTGGACAAATGACCGAATGAAGTTACTCGGTTGGAGACCATTCATCGGTACATTAGCGATGAACCTTGAATTGATTCCTGTTGTTGACCATAGGTGCGCTACAGCTTCCACAGATGGCAAGAGGATTTTCTTCAACCCTCATTTTCTTAATTCCTTATCAGAGGATGAACGATTGACTATCCTAGCACACGAGATTTGGCATTGTGGATTGTCCCACTTCATGCGAGAGCACGGGAGAATGGAAGACCACAAAATGTGGAACCATGCTATTGATCACGAAGTAAACTCCTTACTCGAGGATGATGGATTCAAAATTCCAGAGGGCGCAATTCTATATCAGCCATACAAAGGTGAATCTGCTGAAACTGTTTTCGATTTAATCAAAAAAGGTACAATCGAAATGCGCGGAGAATGCTTGGATGACCACGGCTCTCCAGTCCCTGGTGAAGATGGCGATTCAGAGGCTGGAAATGATGGCACTGATGGATGGTCGACAGTTGAAGAAGATGCTGAAGGAAACCTTACAGCCAAAGTAGATTCGGACTTTCGCCCTAGAAGAAGTGACGACGTCTGGAAAGAATGGAAGAACAAAATGATGGCTGCTGCTCAACAATGTAGTAATCGTGGAATAGACCTGGGCAATTACAAGACTCATCTCGATGGATTATTTGAATCGAAAATGCATTGGAAAGAGATTCTTAGACAATTTCTTACTCCGATGTTTAATAGCGTTAGAAAATGGTTGCCGCCTAACCGAAGACACGTCTACAAGAAGATGTATTTGCCTTCGATAAGGAAGGAAAAACAACTCAATATTGTAATCGCCATCGACACTAGTGGTTCAACCACTGGTGAAATTGTCAAAACATTCGTTAGCGAAGTTTATGGAATCCTAAACTCGTTTGGTGGCTATCAACTTCGATTGATTCAGTGTGATTGGAATATTAATGAGGATGTCATCTATGATATGGATAATCCATTCATTCCCGAAAAATTCCAACTATTGGGAGGTGGTGGAACTGATTTCTGCCCCGTATTCGATTTGATCAGTGAAGATGATGAAGCACCCGAAGTAGTTCTATATCTCACTGATGGTTTTGGAGGCGCCCCGAAAAACGAACCACATTACCCTGTTATTTGGGGAGTCATTGAAGGTGGAGTTAAGCCGGCAAAGTGGGGCGAAAGTATCGATATTATGCTCGGATAAATGAAGGAAATACATCGGGTTTATAACGGTCTATTGGCATCAGATTATGTAGGGATAGAAAGGAATTGTTTTGATGGGCTTTTAGCGATTTTTTATCTATATTAACAACAAAATGGAGGATTAAATTATGACAATTATTAGTGAGAACAAGGTATGGAGAATCGTCGCCAGAATAGACGATGAAATTATCATCAAACAGGCAGGTAGTATTGAGAAAGCTACTCGTTCAGTTCGAAATGCGGTTTGCCAACGACTTTGTGACGCTGCAGAAATCGAATACGAACTAGGCTGGTGGAAAGGACGCAGGCATGCTGCTCGTCGTGATTTTGTTGACAATTTCATCGGTAAACCTCTCTATGTACTACTGGATGAAGAAGTAGTAAATGACCTACATGACATCCCATACGAAGTATACACCATTGAACAGGTGCGTATGACATTCAGAAAGATGAGTTTGATGACTCCAGACAATATCGATGCCTGGGGTTACTTACACTGGGGTCCAGAGGAAACTGACAAGGTGTTACTACTTGGTGAAAAGTTACCTATTCCGCCCCACTTGGCTCTGAATAAAGGATTCGAAGAAGAAGAAGTAATCGCTTTGTGCGATGCTCAGGAATGTCTTGATGAATGTCCAAGTTGTAAGGGTGAAATCCCATTTGGAACACTTGTACTGGTAACTGAGAATTTCCGTTTGATTCCCACTAATTGCTGTAGCAAGATGATTTGGCTAAAAGAAGAAGCAAATGAAAACATTGAGGGCTGGGAGTGATATTATGCAAGGCAGAAGAAACAAGAAAATTGAGGCAGAACTTCAGACCGTTCTAGACGAGGGAGGTAATGTTTGGGCCATTGGTGATGTGCATGGCCATGCTGATACTCTAACCGCATTGCTTGAATCGCTAAATCTAGGTTCTAAAGATCGAGTTGTACTTCTTGGCGACCTTGTAGACCGAGGGCCAAAATCCTGTGAAGTAATCAAAATCGCCCGTGATGACCCACAGATATTCTCTGTCCTAGGGAACCATGAAGAAATGATGTTGATGAGTTTCGATGCTGACAATATTGAAACCATGAATGCACAACAATCGAGTTGGTTCTACATAGGAGGAAGAGCAACTGCTCAATCATATATCGATGAATTTACACGTCAAGATGGAGGAATCTACCGTTTCGAGTTGCGCCAAAGAGCCGGCCAGGATTTGGCATGGCTAGACGCACTGCCTCATCATATCGTTCTAGATGATTTCAGGTTAGTTCACGCCGGTTATTCGCCTTGGGATGGGGACCTTGACTTGCAGTCCACTGATACTCTGATGTGGGTACGTGGAGAATTTCACAATTCTATCACCCCTGTCGATGAGAATCGAACTGTAATCTTTGGACACTCTACAATGCCTGGTTTTGGCTTACCTCAATCCAAGGTTTGGGAATCTGAAGTTGAACTGCTCAATAGTCGTCCTGCTGCCATAGGTATCGATTCTTGCTGCTATGGAGGGAATGAGCCGCAACTTACAGCTTTCAATTTACAAACAGGAGACATCGTTAAGCAACAACTTGTCAAAAGAAACTAACAACATAAGGAGATGAAAAAATGATAGAACTGAAGAATGATGAGAAAATAGTAAGAAATGGAATGCAAGCTGGCCGATTTACAATATTTACCTCACCTGCTGATGTAACTGGAAATCTGTTTGACATGATAGAGAAGGGGAAATTCAATGGCGATTTTGTGATCACTGGGTGCCCTACATTCAAAGGAAAACCGATATGGAATTGTATGGATGATTTGATTGCTAACCCACATTCGCACGGTTTAATTGAAGCTATAGGGGCTCTTTCTCAGATAATCAAGGCGTTCAACACATACCTAGTGTTTAGCGATAGAAGTATACCTGAATTGAAAATAAGGTTCGAAGCGAATATCAAGGATGTTTTCGAGCATGACGCCAGCAGACATAACCCGACCGTCTGGATTCACTTAGGGCATGGCGTTTTAGAGCACGACTTTGAACCAATAGCCGGCCTTGAAGATTGGGAAGATGAAGAGTTTGAATCGGTTCCAGGTATTTCTAATAGCCACGAAGAAGAGGATTTTATCTCTGCCAGATGGCTTAGAGACGCAATTATCAAGATGGAGGGAGATATTCTGTTCATGGCCCTTCCCGTATGTTGGGGCAAGCAAATATCTGAAGTGTTGAACGAAAGCCAGAGCATTCTTTGCTCCCACGCTCCATATCGTTTCAGAGTATCAGAAACTCTTGAATTCTATGATTGCGATGAGAAAGGAATTTTGCCAACTCACACCTTAACGACATGGTCAGAATGGGTGAGGGTTTTCGAGAAGGGACTGCGTAATGCGATAGTTAATCACTGTACGGAAATTTATGAGAAGAATGGGGATAATTCAGGAAAACAGAATGGACGGTAGTAATATGAGAGAACATAATACTGAAAATACGAAGCTAGAGAAATGCGAATTCCACAGAGCGGGCTTAGAGCACCTCTGTAAAGAAGACGAAGTGCAGCAGATGCCCGATATGCTGGCTCGATTTGGAGTAGTAAGCAAGGCGGTCCAATCGAAACCTAAGGAAGAGGATAAGGTAAATCCCTACTGGGCTTCAAGTCATGAATATGACACGAGCGTTGAGAACTGGGGAAAGCATGAGATTCTAGTCACTGAATTCAAACAATCAGGTCTCACCCATCACTTTGGTGTGATTTCACTTGGGATGGCAGATGCTATCTGTAGAGTGCCAGCACTACCCGCTGCAACCGATTCTTTGGAGATATGTAGACGTACTCTAAATGATGATGTCACGGAGCAGTACCAGCGACCATTGGAATTCGAAAGAATTGGTAATATTGAGACTTTCCTGGCATCAAGTCCAACAATAGTTAATCCGGTAATACTTGAAATCTCTAAGTCTTCACTTGCTGATGGTTCTGCTAAGATTGTTGGAGAAGGTATTTTCAAGAAACTTGAAATTGATATGCAAAGGATTGAGCATATCAAGAACACTCTGAAAGATGTTGATTTTAGTAAGGGAGTCGACTACAGACCGATTGATCTAGTCGATGGTCAGCATCGCATTCGTTCTTCAAGGCTCAGCGCTAATGCTATGAATATGCTAATTCCATTTGTAGTTGTCGACCCTAAATACGAAGGCGGAGGGGGCAGAATCTTTGCAGAGATAAATGTCCAAAGCAATGATTTGACTGATTTGCACAAGTTGCATCTAAGATATGTATTGAAATTAGCCAGTCATCTGAGTCACGAGGACTTTGGACATGTTCCTGAAAATTATATCAACAACATAGAAACGTTCAGCAAAGAATTGTCAAAGACCTATGAGAGAAGATTTGCTAACAGAATGGCATACAAAGTCGGTGCCAGAATGAGCCTCAACAAAACGAGTCCACTACATGACATGATACGATTCTTTGGTGAAGGAAAGACAGAGGTCAAGAAGGTGATTGATGCCTATGAATGGATAGCCCATTGCAACCCATGGGTTTTGCAATTCCCTGAACTGGCAAAATCTGAAGATGATTTTGTCAGAACAGTACAGAACTACTTCCAAGCTTGGAAAATCACTGCTAACATTGACCCGAAAACTAACATTTCATACCACGATAGTGATGAGAATAACCGCTGGGGTAAAGGGTCTGGCAACTCTGATACCAGCACGCTATATTCCAAACTGTTCAACAAGGTAATGTTCAAGTCGATTATGGCCTTGTTTCCATTGACATACAAGATGTCGGAAATGAACATTAATTCTACTGACAAAGAGATGGTTGAAGCTTTTTTAGAAATTCTAAAGCCATGCCGTCCGATTGACGGCCTAGATCTAAAGGCCTGGGAGATTATTATGCAACCAGGACCATCTGCTAACGACAGAGAAAATCACATCTATCAATGGATGTCTTGGGCAATTTATGATTACAACAAGACAGGGGAATTAGTAGAACCCGAACTGGCATGGAATGTAGATGATGGTGAGACTACCGACGTATTGTCTGCACCTGGACAAGGTTTCTTCTCGCCTGTAAATTCTGAATACTTCTCGGGAACTCTGAAGGTTGAAGGGATTTCGGAGGATTATTGGGAGGGTTTGAATCAAGCAAGAATTACACTTACGGCAAATGAAATGCCAAATGAAGCAATTCCAAAGACAATCTCAATGACGTACTACGATAGAAATGGAAATGAAAAGCCTGAAAGAAGAACAAAGCACACAAAAGGTCCTAGAAAGAGTATTGGATTCAATTATCTAAGTCAGTTATTCCAAAGCTCGACTAAGACCCACGGAGTAACTGCTGTCGAAATAACTGTTACTTCTGGAAATCTCTTCAGTGTAGGCGCAGTACCTGTTTTCAGACAGAAGTATAGCCTCGAGGAATTGAGAGCAATTAATAACTCTGGCCTACTTCTAGGCACACACACATCTGCAGGAGATTCTACTGTAGGCGATGTGATTGTTGTACCGTTCGATACCGAGCAAGATTCCAGTGTCAATCAGTATGTAATTACGCCGGGAGAAAATTACACTGAAACGGAAATTGAAGAGCCCCCTGTTGACGAAGTCGACTCTTTCTTCGATGCCCCCCCTCCCCGAAATATGTGTTATCAAACTTGGAAAGAGTTCAATTATAGAAGAGCGTTTAGACCAACCGCAACGCCATGCATGGGGTGCCTTAACGGGTCACACAATGAAGATAACTGTGGATATAGGAGGTATTACTGATGAAATTAGATGACGGACACGTATACATCTTGAACGATGTTGATGACATTACAGGCAAGAGCGATTATTACAAAATCGGTATGGTCTCTAAAGAAAGAACTGTAGAAGACAGAATCCAAAGAGATCACCAAGTTGGAAACCCGAGATTGATTGTCGACATTCACTCATTTCATTCAGAGGCTCCATTCCTTGTTGAAAGACACCTCCACAAACACTTTGCAGGTTTCCGAGTAAGAAGAGAGTGGTTTAGATTAACCGACA
>JABIGM010000063.1 GCA_018650165.1 Methanobacteriota archaeon | reverse complement strand
TTGAATCTTCATCACTAACTCCAGTTTCTGAACCAAAGCAGCCTGAGAGCAGCATTATCAAAGTTAGGAAGACGGCACCGAATGCTTTGCTCTCCATGCCATTACACATGCGGTGAAGCACATGAAACCTTCCTACAAATTATCACTTTCAGTTCTGCCATCTGAGATTTCGATATTATCATTGACGGTAGCCGAATCGCGGTGCGCAACAACTAGCGGGTATACCCAAAGCAAAGGTCCACCTTCCTTTCGAGTTATGTTGATTATTAGCTCCCAATGAACACGCACAAGGCCTCCATAGAGAGTTCCTGGCCAATCGCCACCTGGGGGCTCTAGATCAAATTCTCCACCTTCGAGACCTATTACTTTTGAACCACCTTTACTCATTATTCGCATAGGTCGCAGGAATACACCGCCTGGGACATCATTACGTTGCATGGGGGCATCCTCTCCCATTCCGGTTCCGTCATCAAGCCCCTCCTCCCAATGGTGCGGCAGTGGCGTCGTTAGACCAGGTGGTGGTTGTCCATCTGGATATCTGCCAAGTGCTGCGAATACTTTGTGCCTTGCTGGAGGTAGAATTCCAACACGCCATGAAGCTTTAGCATCAAGCCAATTTTCTGATGTTCCTTCGAGTTTGATTTTTCCTCTCAGATTGGAACCACTTTTTACATCCTGTAAGGTGATTTCAGGACTTAGTGGTGAACTGGATAAGAATAAATTCTGTCGGCGTAAATCCCCAATGTTGGCAGCTACTCTCAGAATAATCGGTGTCACCATTAGCGGGAATACGATGACCGTCAATAACGGGTAATCAAGCATACCTAGCCTGATTTTTCCAGTACCAAATGTTGGGATTCCTACAGATTCTTGTATTGGGATTGTGAATAAATAAAACAGACATACAAGTAAAATCACTGCAATGATATTGATAAATTTCCTAGCCTTTGCATGAATTGGATGGGGGAGAAGGTACCAACCAGTTCGTTGTTTTTCAATAATCTGGGGTGTCTCTCCGTGGTATTCAGAATTAGCCGCATGCTTACCTTCGACAATTCGTTCGACAATCCAAGAATCTTCTTTTCCTAGACGGAACGATGGGATAACTGGGCCATCAACTGTAAACGAGTGCTCGACAATCGGAATTTTTTCAGCATTCAATTTACTGGACTCAAAAGGAGGATAACGGATTCGATGCTTGACATTTACCATATTGAATCACCTCAAGCAAAAAGCAATTTAAAACCGGCTTTAAGCGCAAGTTTACGGAAAGCAGGAACCTTTCTTAGAAGTGTCATGCCCAGTGGAACTGGATGTTCAATATCGCCTTCGCGATTGATAAGATCCAATACTTCTGGTCGATTGAACATTTCAAAATGGGAGTCTAATGTTTCATCATCCGGTGTCGAAACAAGCAAATCCCTCAAGGCGCGTGCCCTGTCTTGTTCTTTCCTGAAAGTTTTGAATGGCTTGCAAACTGTTGCTAGATCACTAGCACTAAGGCGCCCACTAACAATGGACTTTACGAGTTTTTCAATAATGGACTCAACCTGTCTGAATCCGGGTCCAATACCGCCTCCAGTAGTGGGTTTTGCCATTCCAGCAGCATCGCCAATCACCATGACTCGATCTTTGAATGGCTTCTGGATGACCCCGCATGGAACAGGGCCGCAATATCGTGCAATTTCTTTGACATCTGCAAATTTTTCTCTCCACAATGGATGGGAAAGTAATGTATCGTAACATTGTTCCACACTTCTTCCATCTAAATCTTGAGGGCGAGACCAAACTCCAATGCGGTGTGTATTATTTCCGCTTGGAATAACCCAGGCAAATAATCCTGGTGCGACCTCACTTCCAGTGTACATCTCTAGCCAATTTGATTTACCAGTGAGGCCACTAACATCTGCTTGGAATCCAATCATCATTTCCTTAGGGCGACCAAGCCTAAAGTGCCGTCTTGTCCATGAGTGGGCGCCATCAGCACCAACTAGCAAATCGCACGTTATGTCCACAGTTTCTCCTTCTCGCTGAATCTTTAAATTCACACCATTTTGTGTGACAGTTGCGTCAATTGGCTTCGAAAGTAACCACAAATGTGCGCCTGCAGACATTGCTTGGGCGACCACACCTTGGTCGAAACGCTTTCTGCAAACAACGTGGGTTCGAGTTTTTCCATCTTGCCCAACAGGCACTGCAATTCCAGATGGAGAGTGAATTATTGCCCCATCTATGTCTTGGAGTATAGTTTCATGGAGGTTAACCATATTCATTGCAGGGGGATTTACTAAACCGGCGCACTGGAAAGGCCTACCGATTTCAGCATGCTCTTCGATCATCAGTGTAGAGATTCCTCGTGATGCCAATTCAGTTGCCAATCGGCCGCCGACCGGGCCGGCGCCAATGATTACTACCTGATGGTACATCAGGCACTTCTGCGGTGGTCCCCGTTGTCAAGGTTGTGCCATTTCACTTCTTTGCGAAGCGATATCCGACTGATTCGTTACCCTTGATGAACAAAGAAGCTGTGAATGGTTTACCGGCTTTCTTCGAAATAAAGTCCTCAAATGGACCTACCTTTTTCTTTTCGATGAGTTCTTTCGCCTCTTCGCGAGTGATAGCACGTTTACTCATTTCCCGCATGATTGAAATTGAGCACCCTTCTGAATTTGATTCTGACATATAATGTGTTTCAGTTTCAATTATCCCGATATTATGTTTGGGGCATAATCCAACAACACCTTCCACGATTGGGAATTTAGTTGCATCTGCTGGTGGGGCCCTCGGCGGGAACTCGAAGCCAACCTTTTTGGCTTCCACTATTAGATACGCAGGGAACGGTTTTCCGCGTTTTGATGTAAAATCTTCAATCAAATCTGATTTTCCTTCGGTCAGTATTTTTTTGGCCTCATCGACTGAAATATCACGTTTACATATGTTCTTTCCAAGTCCTCTGAAGGTACATTCTGCATTATCACAGGCATATGCACTTTCACCAATACGAATGACTCCATGATCACATTTTGGGCATGGGCAAAGTTCTTCGTCATTGGCGGTAGTAGTTTCAGTCGCACTTCCTGCAACCTTTACTTTTCCATCATCACCAATGCTAACTGATACCTCATATGGGTCGCCATTGCGTGAAAAGAATCCATGCAATTTTTCTATTGATTTTAGTTCGAGTAAACGAGAAGTTGTCGACCGATCAAACCAACGACCACTAGCATCCTTCCACATTACGAACGAACAACCACTGTCGCGCCCTTCGTTTTTCTCACAAATATATGAAAGGACAGTTTCGCCAACATTCGCAGAACAAAGTGGACAACTCCCAAGAGGTTTTTCAGCAGAATATAATTTTGCTCGGTCGTGGTCACGAATACCGTCAACCATTTGTTGAACTAAATCCTTAATTCCACCCATGTATGATTCCCTATCGTAATCCCCCTTCTGGACATTACCAAGTTTTGATTCCATTTCCCCGGTCAACTCAGCAGATGTAATCCACTCAACAGGAATCCGCCTCAAAATATCTATCAATTTAATGCCGTGTGCAGTTGCTCTTAGTGAGCCACCCTTGCCACGACCAATAAACTCTCTTAGGATTAATTTTTCAATTGTTTCTGCACGTGTAGCGGGAGTTCCGAGTCCCTTTCCTTTCATAGCCGCCGCTAATTCTTCATCTTCAAACTTCTTTCCAGCGTGCTCCATCAGTCGCAGTAATCCTGCTTCTTTTAATCGGCCAGTTGGTTTAGTCTTCTCTTCCTTAAACTCGTGAGAATCAAGTGTGGCAGCACTTGGGTTAGCAGATAGCGCACCCCATCCTGCAGGCAAATCTTGTTTCTTAGGTCGAACAGCACGCCATCCAGGGGTTGTTAGACTTCGACCTTCTTTTACGAAGTTTTGATTCTGTTTTGTAGCGATTCTTTTTTCGACTTTCCAAACGGATTCTGGATGGAATGAGGCAAGAAATTGCCTTGCGACTAAGTCATACAATTTTTTGGCATCAGCACTCATGTTTTCGGGAGGAATCTTTCCGGTTGGAATAATTGCAAAGTGGTCAGAAACCTTGGAATTATCAAAATTTCTTTTTGCATTGGATAGCCCATTATCGACTAATCTTTTTGAATGCGGGGCTAGATTATCCTGCGCACCTAGTTTCCTAATGGTTTTGGAAATTTCTTCCATCATGTCTTCGGGAAGGTAACGTGAATCTGTACGTGGGTAGGTTGCTACCTTATGTGTATCATACAGTTCTTGTGCAACTGAAAGTGTTCTGCGCGCAGACCATGACCACATGTTATTTGCTTCACGTTGCAGCCCGGTCAGATCAAAATTAAGTGGTGGCTTTTCAGTTGAATCCCTATCTTTTTGGGCTACTGAAAAATCACCTTCGCTTTCCAAAACAGCCTCAAGGGTTTCTTTCTCGCTACTTTGCATAATTCGATGTGCCTTTAATTCTGGATTATCTGGATCATCCTTGTGGCCAGTCCTTTCCCATCGCCCGTTCCATGTAGCAGAACCGCTAGTGAATTGTCCAGATAATTCCCAGAATGGTTCAGGGTTATGTGAGAGAATATCAATTTCTTGGTCAACAATCATTGCAAGTGTCGCAGTTTGCACGCGTCCCAATGATAATGATTTTTTGTCGTTACGGCTTGTACGCAAAAAAGTAGCAGCAACTCTGGAGCCATTCATTCCAATGATCCAGTCTGCTTCTGCACGTGATACAGCTGCATCACGCAATGACTCATAATCAAGTGATGGGGCTCGGTTGTCCCATGCGTTTTGAATCGAATCATTCGTTAGTGATTGTAGCCACATTCTAGACATCGGAGATTTAATTTTGGCAAACTCAACTATTCTTCGGAAGATTAGTTCGCCTTCCCTTGCAGCATCACAGGCATTGACAACTTCAGTACATTCCTTCGCCTTTATCATTTTCTTGATCGCAGTCAGTTGCTTACTGTTGGAATTCCGCCCCCTTATGGGCTTCAATTCAAATTGCTCTGGAATAAACGGTAACTTGTCGATTGAGCGTCGCCAATTTTTGAAGGAATCATCGTATTCTTCAGGAGTTTTCAGTTCCAGTAGATGTCCAACAGCCCAGGTGACCCAAATCTCCTCTGATTGCCAATGAGTATCTTGTTTTGAGTTGACGCCCAAAACCTTGGCAATATCTGCCGCAACACTTGGCTTCTCAGCGATGATAACGACTGGCATGATTCGGGGGGGGAAAACCGACGATACTTGAAGCCTCGGTTTTTGCTGTTTTCCAGCAGGTACTATAGTACCTGTCAAAATATCTACTATATTTTACGCAGAAAATAGTGCTCTCCGACTGAACTCATTCCATTCTTCTTCTGCGCCGGGTCCACCACATCCTACACATCCAGGATATCCCGCTTCGAGTAAGTCTACAACTTGAACATAGAAATCATTCCATTCACAGTTAGGCACCCAGCAGGTTCCAATATCTGGTTCAGGGCCCCCCACCTGGAATAGATTTGCCACCATGATATTGCCTTCTACAACCGACGGTAGATGTAACCGTGCAGGAATATGTTCGGAAATTAGTTGTACCATTGTCCATGCTTCTGTCATGTGAATTTGTGGTACCGACAGTATACATCCTTCAGCCTTGACGAATCTTCTTGCTGCCTCGCGTAGAGACGGCCAGCGGGGGTCGGTCATCTGCACAATGACACCCATATCAGGGCAAGACTTGAAGGATGCCCCTTGCAGAGAGTTTAGCATGGGGCTTGGATATTCACTACTCGTGCGCCCCATGCTGGCGCTCATGGATAGTGAGAAAGCCCATACTAGGGCGTTGTTAGGGCTCAGGGCTGTTTCATTCACCGTTTTCGGGAGGATGTTACTTCGGGTGCTTTACAGGCCGCGTCAATTAGAATCAAAATGTCTTGAGATGGATTTTCGAAATCCGCTTGGTCTTGCTGCTGGAATGGACAAGAAAGCCGAAGTAATGCATGGATGGGAGACCTTGGGATTTGGTTTCATGGAGATAGGCGGTGTCACAGAACATGAGCAAGTTGGAAATCCCAAACCTCGAATGTTTCGCTCTGCCAAACATGAAGCCTTAATCAACCGAATGGGGTTCAATAATTCTGGTAGTGAAAAAATGGCATTGCGCCTTAGTAAGGCAAAAAAACCAGGGGTACCACTATTTCTCAATGTCGGGAAATCGAAAATCACAAGTCTAGAAGACGCACATCTAGATTATGCAAAAACAGTTGAGTTGTGCGCAAATTATGTTGATGGAATTGTCATCAACGTATCCTCTCCAAACACACCAAATCTTCGTGATTTGCAAAAGGATGAGGACTTGGCACGGATTATCGAATCAGTTCAGGTTCATTCAGGGAATAAACCGGTACTGGTAAAAATTGCTCCTGATCTTGATGATATGCAAATAAAATCGGTAGTAGATACTGCAAGGGGTTTAGGTTGCGCAGGGGTTGTGGCAACGAATACTACTGTCGAACGTCCAGATGAAAGCAGTGTAATGCTGGAGACTGGAGGTTTGTCTGGCAAGCCACTAAGAAATCGCTCAACCCAAGTAATTCGTTTGATTGCCGACCACACAAATGGTGAATGGCCAATAATTGGAGTGGGAGGGATATCTACTGCGGAAGATGCATGGGAGAAAATTATCAATGGTGCGAGTCTTATTCAGATATATTCGTCCTTGGTATTCCAAGGGGCTAGTGTGATTAAAGCGATAGTAAATGGCCTTGATAAGCGCTTGAAAGCAGCGGGGCTCGATAGTTTGGAGCAAGCGATAGGGCTAGCGAGGAGGGAGTAACGTGTTGACTCATCGAATGCGTCTTCTCTTAGTTGGCGCAGTGCTGACTATTGCTTTGGCTGCAACTTTGCTGTTAGAGGCCCCTGAGGCCACGCGAAGCATCGATGAGGTGATGGACAGCCCTGAGGGCCTAGAAGGCCGTGAAATTGCCATTAGAGGCGAAGTTCGCGATGGTACAATTGACAATGCCACATTCACATTTATTTTGCATGGTGAGAATGAAGAACTTTTGATTGATTTTAGCAATGCTCAAACTTCCGGTGGGTTGGATGATAATCGCACTATTTATGCGGAAGGTATTCTTGTTCTAAATGGTGAGATTTGGGTGTTCGAAGCCGATGTGATTAAGACCAGTTGCCCTTCAAAATATGAAG
>JABIGM010000031.1 GCA_018650165.1 Methanobacteriota archaeon | reverse complement strand
AGGAACTTCGCCAGATAGTTGTGTTTCTTTAGCTGGAACTTCAACTGCAGACCGCCTCGGTTGCGTTGATTCGGATTCTGATACTTGGTCTAACCCTGATGGACTATGGGGTATTGCAAATGGCGCTGACTCTTGTGAAAATGAATGGGGTAATTCTACATTAGACCGAAATGGTTGCTTAGACAATGACGGGGATGCCCAATCAAACTTGAATGATGTCCTTGAAAATGATTCAACTCAATGGCTCGATACCGACGGTGATACATTCTATGACAATGCCAATCCTGCAACTGATTGGGATGATTGTCCTACCATTTGGGGTAACTCAACATTCGATCTACAAGGCTGTGTAGACAGTGATGGCGATGGCGTTTCCGACCTTGGAGACCCTTGGCCAAACGACCCTAATCGCTCTATTGATACCGATGGAGATGGATTTGCAGACAACGAAGATGATTGTCCAAATTTCGCAGGTAACTCGACTTGGATTTTACAAGGTTGCTTAGATGCAGACGGAGATGGCCGTACTGTCGAGTACGACCTTTTCCCAGCAGATAGTACACAATGGAATGATACTGATGGTGATGGCTTTGGGGATGAACCAACGGGGAATTTCGCAGATGATTGTGTAAACACCCCAGGTGATTCTTGGCAAAATGGAACTCTTGGATGTCCAGATGCTGACAATGATGGTTGGGCGGATAGTGAAGATAGTTTCACCAATGATTCATCACAGTGGCATGATGTTGATGGTGATGGATATGGAGATAACAGTGGAGGCACTTCTCCTGACTCCTGCCCAACTATAGCGGGCAATTCAACCGAAGGTGGAGTACTAGGATGCCTGGATAGTGATGGTGATGGCTGGGCTGATTCAATAGATGACCTCCCTAGCGAGCCTACTCAACATACTGACCAAGATGGTGATGGCTATGGTGACAATTCCGCAGGCATTGATGCCGATGATTGTGTTATCACATTTGGAAATTCTACAATCGACCGCTTCGGTTGTGTCGATAGTGACGGCGATGGCTATTCTGATTTAAACGATGATTTTCCTCTAGACCCTACCCGTCACCTCGATACCGATGGCGATGGATACGATGATGTCGAAGACGATTGTTTCGAAACTGCAGGTACGTCCACAAACGGTTCACTTGGTTGTTTTGATGCAGACCAAGACACGTGGGCTGACCTTAATGATTCATTCCCGTTAGATAACACACAATGGAATGACACAGATAGCGATGGATACGGTGATGAAATCACTGGATGGCAACCTGATTCGTGTCCAACGGTGTTTGGAAACAGCAGTGAAGATTTATTCGGATGCCTAGATTCTGATGGAGACATGTGGTCTGATTCTGGTGATCTATTCCCTACAGATGGTAGTGAATGGGCCGACTTAGACTCAGATGGTTTTGGCGATAACGGCGATAATTGTCCATTGATTGCAGGAACTTCAACCAATGGAAGTGTTGGGTGCCTAGATGATGATGGAGATTCATGGGCCAATAATTATGACTTCTTGCCCTCGGATTCTACCCAATGGCTAGATTCTGATTCGGATGGGTATGGTGACAACCCTTCCGGGACTAATGGCGACCAATGTCCTGCCGAATCTGGAACTTCGAGTATTGATTTGATTGGTTGTCCAGACAATGACCAAGATGGATGGTCGAATTCAGGTGATGCTTTCCCAGAACATAAATCACAGTACATAGACACAGATGGTGATACTTTTGGAGATAATAATTCACCTGGTGCTGAACTAGCAGACCACTGGCCAGAAGACTCGACAAGAAATACTGCTGAAGTTCAGTTAACTTGTACTCCGATTGAATTTGAAATTGATCTAGCACTGGATTCAAGTATTGCATTTACATGTACAGTAACCAATATGATTCAGAATAATTTGACTGTCAAAGTTGAATGGAAATCAATGAATGCCATTGATGCCGGCCTACGAGCCCATATTCTTGTAATTCCAGGTGAAGGTGTTCAGACTGTTGCATTCTCGGGACAACTCCTAGAGAAGGGCCAAATCAATTCTGTAATTGAAGCTACAGAGCCGGGGGCTACGTCTTCCATGGCCTTTACTTCGATTGAAATAGATGCGATTAATTCAAACGAGGGAGATAGTTTCGATGACATTCTTGACCAAGCAAAAGATGTTCCGCATATCCAAGAAATAATCGCTGTGAGTTTAGCAATAATCCTAGCACTATTCTTGGCAATAAACAGTCGGAAGAACTCAAAACGAAGAAAAGCAGAGCGGCAACAACATATCAACCAGAGAAGTGCAAGGCGCTTTGTGATGGATGAAAATAGTCCATTAGAGAGAAGTCCACCAAGATATTGAGACCGAATTGGCTAAGAAGAGGACGCCCTCCGACAGATTGCTTCGCGGATATGGTGAAGTGGTTATCACCTGAGGTTTCCAACCTCATGTCGTGGGTTCGATTCCCGCTATCCGCATCCCTTTTCTATTGGAATTGCAATTTATTGCTGTTCGCAATCCCCCCATATATTGAAGAATAAAGGAAGATGCGCGAAGCGCATGAACCGACAACTAACGGCACTGATCCTGACCGGATTATTCCTTATTGCTCCCTTGGCTGGTTGTTTTGGAGAAGAAGAAAAATCATCTGTAAACCCTGCGGGTTCATTCCAAATTGATTTCGTAAACCCGGAAAATGCGGTTCTGCGCAGTGGTGAGTTCCATGACTTTACTCTTGAAGGCGAAGGTAATGCTATCTCAACCGATTCAGATGTTCTACTATTCGTAAATGGGTCTTATGTCAAAAGTCACAAGGTCATGGTAGAAGGTGCTACTATCTTTGGACAGATTCTCACAACCCCTTACACAACTGAAGTCAACATTGAATTCATGGATTCAGATGGTCTAACTGAAGCGGTCTCTGTAGCACTTACCAACGGTACTCCTGTAGTTAATGGGGAAGATTGGTTTGCTAAGATGGATTTCATCACAAGTGTGTGTACTGATTCTACCGAATGCGGTGGCTATGTAAATCGCTGGATGGGTTCACCAAATCCTGCCTTCGAGAGAGCCGCTTCATTCTTCCAAGGGCATTTTGAAGGTCTTGGATATGAGACTCATATTCTTCGAGTTATCGATCACGGTAACCCGACAGAGCCTGAAAGTCTGAATGTGATTGCTTGGAAAGAAGGTCGCAGTGATACCTGTGTACAAGGAATGGGCGCTCACATGGACATTGCACCACCCGGTGGTCCACCTGGTGGTGGAACCTATGAAGGCGCATACGACAATACTGCAGGTACTGTCTCAATGATGCTATTCGCACGGGCATTTGCTGACCTAACATTCGAATGTGATACCTTCCTTGCCCTATGGTCAAGTGAAGAAGAAGGGCTTCGCGGTTCCTCTGCTTTTGCAAACAATAACTGTGATTATTGCTTACCACAGGATAAGGAACTTGAGTTCTACATCAATATGGATATGATGGGAATGTCTTGGCCCGCCCACAAATCAAATGGCGACCCATTCCCTTACCATGCATGGTCTGGCCCCGATGCGGACCCTGCAGTGCAAGATGTTGAAATTTCAACAATTCTAGATGATGTTCACTTTGATATTTTGAAGGCTCCAAGAGACTTGCGAATCGATGGGTCTTTTGGAGCAGGATGTGACCAACACTGGGATGAGCACTCAGACCTTGTAATGGATGTCCATGAAGACACATTTGGTCGCTCTGACCACGTCACCTTCCGTAACCTAGGTGCGCAAACTATCTTCCACCTCGGAGCTTATGATGCGGACTATTCTGCTTACCATTCCCCTTCTGACACTTTGGATAACATGGTCACCGAAGTTGGCGGTCAAGAAGAATTAGAGAAGAGTATGGAATTCGTAATGTGGGCTGCAATGCTGGAGTTCATAATCGCTGACCAAAGCCCTGAGATAAGAAATCTGAACGCTTGAGGTGAGAAAATGTTAGACCCAATCTCTGAACTCGTTGTTGCCATTGGAGAATCTGTTGCGAAGGATAGCGAATTCCTCAATACCGAGAGTAAGACAAAGTCTAGAATAATTCACGCCTTGTATTACATAGTGCCAATTTCACTATTGGTTGGGTTCTACATTTGGAAAATGTACTGAATAATTCGAACGTCTTTCGTTATTCACTAATTGTTTATTCTTCTTCTCCTGATATTGAACCTTCAGAACGTAGTTTTTGGCGCAATTGGTTCTCTTTCTGCTCGATAGCAGTGGGCAATTGCGAATGAGTGAGAATGCAAGACCGACAAGGCAACTAGTCTTGGCACATTAATTCCAAAATGCATCTTTTCCCAAAAGAATAATCTGCATTACCCTAAAACCACTAGTGATAGATTTAGACAATGTT
>JABIGM010000056.1 GCA_018650165.1 Methanobacteriota archaeon | reverse complement strand
TTTGATTTGTCCAGCACGGGTGCCTACTGCTAAATCGGCAATCGTGGTATCTTCGGTTTCGCCTGAGCGATGGCTGACTACAGAGTTGAAGCCATGAGCAGACGCCAAATCCATTGTCTCCAATGTTTCAGTGATTGTTCCCACTTGGTTTACCTTAACCAATATCGCATTTGCTGCCTTAGATTCGATTCCCATGGACAAGCGTTCAGTCTGGGTTACAAACAGATCGTCGCCAACCAACTGTACCTTGTCGCCAATATCTCGCATGCAGTGCGACCAACTGCGCCAGTCGTCTTCTGCAAATCCATCTTCGATTGAAAGTAGCGGGTATTCGTCAACCCAGCCTGCGTAAATATCCGAGAGTTCTTCTCCTGAAATTGCCTTTCCGTCCATGTGATAAGCTCCATCTTTGTAGAATTCAGTTGATGCTACATCCAATGCAATTCCGATTTCATCGGTACTGTAACCGGCGCCTTCTATCGCACGAACCATGTATCCCAGTCCGGCTTCATTGGCTGGCAGATTAGGTGCAAATCCACCTTCATCGCCAACGCCACCAAGCAGGCCATCCGCTTTCAATTCCTTTTTGAGAGAATGATAACATTCGACTCCGGCCCGAAGTGCTTCTGGAAATGTATCGAAACCATGAGGCATTACCATGAATTCCTGTACGTCGACATTTGATGCAGCGTGGGCCCCTCCGTTCAAAATATTGAGCATTGGAACTGGCATTAGGCCACCTGCTACGCCCCCCACATATCTCCAAAGTGGAAGTTCGTGAAGGGCTGCCCCAGCATGCAGGCAAGCCATTGAAACTCCAAGCATTGAATTGGCTCCGAGATTTGCTTTATTCGCAGTCCCATCAAGTTCAATCATTACTTCGTCAATCGCCTTCTGGTCATCAACCGGCATTCCGACCAATGCTTCTTGGATGGTTTCGACAACATTGTTTACGGCATTATCTACACCTTTTCCAAGCCAGCGATTCATATCACCATCTCGTAATTCAATGGCTTCATGAGCGCCTGTTGATGCGCCACTAGGAACCATCGCACGGCCCATCAGGTCGCCAGCAACATAACAATCAACTTCGATTGTTGGATTGCCACGGCTATCTAGAACCATTCGGGCATCGAGACCGGAGATGATGTCTGACATTGAGTTGCCTCTAAGCAAGGCGAGGGGCGCCCCCGCCTTGAAACAAACGGAGGAAATTAGGCTTGATTGAGCCACTTCATCCAACTTGAGATGATTGATTGAGTAGATGGAATTTCATAATCATAAGTACAATCCCGTACCCAACATAGTTGCTCAGACTCTGGAGTTACTGAGAATAATTCTCCCCGGAATAACAAATCTTCATCTTCAGGATCTTTTATTGTTCTTTTATCTTCTATGAAACAATGGATGAGGCTACGTGGGTAATGACGCATAACGCCCAACTCCGGTGAGCAAAATAATAACGATGATTTTAGGAAAATTAGTGAGTCTCCTGATGCCGAATCTACCTCATGGCCTTGTACCTGACAGCCATCCAGTACTGCAGATACATCGACTTGGTACCATTCTGCATGCTTGTCGCTAAGATCGAGCCCTAAAACCTCGTCAAAGAATGCTTGTACTTCTTCATGCGATACTGTCTCAGCAGCGTTCATCGCGTTATGTGACATACTTGGGACTTTTAAGCCAATGCTTTTCAACAAATGACGCAAAAGGTTGATAATAGAATAATTGTTTGGCAAATTTTAAGAGATTTATGTTGAACATTATACGGGAAGAGTTTTTTCCGCTTTGTTATCAAAAACACACCAAATCTTTCCAGTTAGTTCCCAATTAAACAGTTTCATATACAGATAGCGGAACGGAAGGGCATGGCCCGTATCGCTGAAATCGATCGTGCAATCCTTGCAGAACTGAGAAAGAATGGCCGCATGTCCTTTGTTGAGTTGGCTGCAATAGTTGGTGCTAGTGAGAGAACTGTACGCACACACGTGCGTCGCATGGAGGAAATAGGGACTATT
>JABIGM010000065.1 GCA_018650165.1 Methanobacteriota archaeon | reverse complement strand
TGGGAATTGATACAGTAAAACAAGCCGAAATTATGGGAGATGTAAGAGAGATTTTCTCTTTACCAGTCGATGAAGATTTTGTTCTGTCCGACCATCCAACACTCAATCACTTTGTTGCATATATTCAGAAGATGACCGGAGACACACCATCTTTGACTCCAATTGAAACACCGACTGAACTCCCACAAGTAGTTGTAAATGAGATTGCTGAAGCACCAATTTCATCGGCCCAAGACAAAGAATCAACTCGCAGATGGCAAGTAGAAATTGAGCCATGCCCAGTGGTAACAGAGGGTCTACCAATAGGCGGAACTATTGTGATCACACAGGATAGTTGGGGAGTTGCTGATGCATTAGCAACTAGATTATCTGCAAAGGGCTTGTCAATTGCAAAGATTGGGTTTGAATTTGGAGCTAAATCAGTAACAGAACAAGAAGAATTGTCAGGTCACACTTTCCGTGCAGACCCTGGAAGCGAGGAACAGATTGCAGAAATCTGTTCGAGATTGACCGGAATCGGTGGAGTGATTCATCTAGCACCGCTTTCACTTACTGGAAGCGCATGGGAATCGGCTGGAGCTTCAAACCAGGTAACATTAGCAACCCAATCTTGGTTTGGATTATTGAAAGGGCTAGATTCGCAATTAGGCGTAATTTCTTCCGGAATAGTAGGTAGCGTGACTGCATTAGATGGACGACATGGAAACCACGGTGAGAGATTCAATTCACTAGCCTGTGGCGCAAGTGGTGTAACGAAATCCTATGCCTTTGAAAGAGAAAACCTCCGTTGCCGTGCGCTTGATTTGCATCCTGAATTGATTATCGATGCGGATTCAGCAGCAGAAATCATAGAAAATGACATGCTTAGTTCAGGCGGCGATGTTGAAATTGGAATCGATAGAGATGGTCGCAGATGGACACTAGTTTGCTTTGCAGAAGACATAGTTGATGAAATCAAACCACTTCAAGCAGATGATATTTGGTTGGTTAGTGGTGGTGGCTCTGGAGTCACTGCGGCCTCAATTATCGGAGTTGCTAACGCAAGTAATGGCGCTGGAGCAACCTTCTTGCTACTAGGAAGAAGTAAACTCGATGAGGAGACCGCAACTTGGTTGGACTGGGGTGAAGACAAACTTACTGCACGCAAAACCGAGTTACGTGAAACACTAATCGCTGAATCCGAAACCGGTAAGATTACCATGGTCGAATGGAATAACGCATGGTCAAAGTTAACAAGGAGCATGGATATCTATCGTACGATAAAGGATATCGAAATTAGTGGAAATCATGCTGAATATCATTCCGCTAATGTTACAGATACTGAAGCGATTGGCCATGCAGTCAATGGAAGAAGTATAACTGGAATCGTTCATGGCGCTGGTCTTGAAGAATCTAAATTGGTAGCGGATAAATCGTGGAGTACATTTGATTTGATTGTCCGAGTAAAGGTCGATGGCTGGAAGGCTCTAACCGCCGCAGCAGGCGAATCTCTCCGGTTTGCTTGTTCATTCACCAGTGTCGCTGGAAGATTTGGAAATGGTGGGCAGACTGATTATGCCGCTGCAAATTCGATTCTTGATGCTGAAATGGCCAGACTTACTGCGGCAGGCGATTGTCGTGCAGTTGCTATTGGCTGGACTGGATGGAGAGATGTTGGAATGGCAACACGTGGCTCAATCGAGGCGGTGTTTGAGGCAGCCGGAATTGAAACATTATCAGTTGATGACGGTGTAGAAATTTTCGTTGGCGAAGCACTTGCTGGTGGTAAGCGACGAGTAATTGGTTGCGGTTCACTAGGATTGATGGATCGGTTTGATTCATTTAGAGAAGCACCACTGAGGTTACCAGTCGAGATGGTTGCATCAATTGCAGACCCTCGACGTTTCCCGTTAATCGACAAGTTGGTAACTCTCGATGAAGGGAAGTCATTGGTTTCACAATGCACACTCTCAACTCAAGTTCATCCATTCTTGGTCGACCACGCAATCGATGGAGTCCCATATCATCCAGGGGTAATGGCATTGGAAATGTTTGCTGAGAATGCTTTACTCCTAATGCCAGGGCACAGTCTTGCTGGATTTGAGAATGTAACATTTGGATTACCTGTAAAAATCATGAAGGGTATAATGACGGTTAGAGTCGAAGCATCACTAGATAGACGGGATAATGATTTGTGTTGGGTTAATTGCCGATTAGTTTCCGATTTAGTAAATTCAAAAGGAGAAATATTTGGTGAGCCAAGATTACATCATGAAGCTAAGGTTCGCTTAGTTACTAGTAGTGATGATTTGCGTCCATTCTTGCAGAATGAAGTTGATGCTCTTCCGACTATTGGAACTCCTGCTGATGGAGAATTAATCCATCATTCAAGTTTCATCTATCTTAGATATTTCCACGGACCACGCTTCCAATCACACGGAGGAGTTCTACGAGGAATTGAAAATGGAGTTGATGGAATTGCATTGATGCGTCATCAATTACCTGCAAAGGACCAATTTGCCTCAGAAAGCGAGGGTGAGGAAGTACTACTAGACGCCCTTCCAATGCTAATTGAGGCCGGATTCCAGAATGCAGGACTTTCCGCAATGGAAAGTGACGGATATTCGAGTTTACCGATTGGAATCGAGTGGTCAACAATGCTACGTGTTCCAGAAGTTAATGAGAAATTGCGAATGCGCTCGGTCAAGGTTGCTGCAGAAGATGCAGGGGTAACTGTTCATGATGTAGTAATAGTGGGTGATGATGATGCTCCGGTACTATCGCTCAAAGGGTTGAGGCTCAAGGCCATGGGAAAAGTTCCAGAAGACCAGAGATTTACTCTTGAGAGGTGATTGAATGGAGAAAATGGATCCTCCGATGGGTCCTCGGATGCTAATTGCTCGTAAGAGAATCGAAGAGTGTTCGAGCAATCTTGCAGATGTTATTCCAAGAGCGACCAACAAACGTCTAGCAGACCACAATACAGGGCGATTACTACTCGAAGAATGCCTTGCTGAATGGAGCATTCCAATCGATTCAATCGAAGTTTTACGAACTGAGGAAAGGGCTCCCTATCTATCTTGGTTAGATGGAGTTTGGATGAATCACCCATTACCAGATATCAGTTTAGGTCACTCAGGTGAGTGGGCTGTTTGTGCATTAATTGAGCCTGGATATTGGGTTGGAATTGATGGTGAGCCTAGTTATAGGGGCATTCAAGAAAATGCGTTTGATATGATGGCTAAGGGTGAAGAATTAGATTGGCTAAGATCTAATCCTAAACAAGCCATTAGAGTGTGGACTGCAAAAGAAGCGATTCAAAAGTCTGAGAAAAAAGGTATGCATCTAAATCCAAGAGACATTTCAATTGAACAACATCAAGTTGAATCTTTCATTCATGATGGTTTGATGATATCGGTTGCCTGGAGAGATGCAGGAGTGGCACCTAGGTCTGCAGAAGATGATCTTCTAGATGCAACCTTAGAGGCTATGAAAGAAAACCCTGATTTTTCAGTTGGTTGCAAAACATCCAGAAATAATGTTTGAATCACTTGTTCCAAATTCTGCTGGATTCCCAAGGTAGACCAAACAAAATTCCAATTTCTGTTAAGATTACATAATTTAGCAATAGGTAACTTAGGTATGATATTACCAAAATCAGTATTGACGTGTTGATTATCTTTCTTCGCTCACGCTTTGCTTGGTCGATTGTACAAACACCCTGGCTTCTGAAGTAGAATACCAATCCTACACATACAGTAATTGCAGCAATTGCTAGCATCAGTGGTCTGAACCATGAATATCCGTCTTCCCCCCAGTATAATGTGTTGGATAATGCAGCGCCAGTAGATACGGAAGCAATGCCAAACATCACTAATACTACAGATGGAAGGCAACACATCGAGGCGATGATTGAGGAACTTGCGACAAGTTTCCACAACTTATTCGGCTGCTTCTCTTCAGAATCAATAGCAGCATTTTCTTCCTCCATGCCTAAAAATGACACGATAAACTACAAAAACATTGTCTAAATCTATCACTAGTGGTTTTAGGGTAATGCAGATTATTCTTTTGGGAAAAGATGCATTTTGGAATTAATGTGCCAAGACTAGTTGCCTTGTCGGTCTTGCATTCTCACTCATTCGCAATTGCCCACTGCT
>JABIGM010000066.1 GCA_018650165.1 Methanobacteriota archaeon | reverse complement strand
ATAGTTACCTGATGCACTTGGAAGCAATGTAAAGACCATCCCAGATGTCTCTGATTGCTCTGCAACACGCAGTATACCATCGGGTTGGGTAACATACCACATAGCTTGTAAACTTCCACCCCAAACACCATCACGGGAACCACTACCATCTATTATTACAGAATCGCCTTCTAGTGCTTGTAGAGGTGCAATTAATACTGCTTCAGGGTCGGTTTGATCAACATAAACAACCACCTTTACAGAAGGAGATATTCGCAAATACAAGTCTTGCAAGTAATATGTAAATTCCCAGATTCCATCCGAAAGATTGAGTTCGCTTGCATCAAGAGTAAATACTCCCAGATTTCCATTCCAAGTTGTATTAACTTCAGAAGTATATGACTCCCCTTCACAAGCACCATGGGGTGCAAGGCACCATGTCAAAAACAATTTACTGTCGGAATTATTACTGTCGGCAAGTATTCCATGAGCCGACAATAGTACAGGTTCATCGACGATTACTGTCGCATCGTGTTGTGGGGAAAGAACGGGACTGTGTGGACCTTCACCAATGAAAATAATCCGATTAAGAAAGGCCTTCTGCAATCCAAGTGGCTGGCTTACTTCTAGCCAACAGGTACAATTTAGGCCTTGAACATCAATAGTAATTGACCAATTCCATAAATTATCTTCGAGAGGAATAACCTCACTGAAATACTCACCACTGCGCAGTATATCCCAATCTGAATATGGGTCTGTAACATCATAAAGAATCCAATTAGCATCTTGTGCTGTAATGGTTGTTGAACCGTTAATAACGAGGGTCTCGTTTACCCAAACGCCGTCTTCTAGCGAACTAATTAATTCGGCACTACCAGTGGAAACAGCCTCTCCAAGAGGCGCTGGGATTGTAAGCAATAATAGCGAAGCCAACAAAATGCTGGTCTTCGATATTTGCTTCATCATTACTCCTCAAAGGCATTACAGAGTTGACCCTGTCCCGGGAAACTGTTGATGTCACGCGGGTTGGTGTCCCATTTGTACTCACAGTAATTTATGTGGCCATCCCCGTCAGTATCTACCATGCGGTCTGCACTGTCATACGGGTCGAAATTAAAGTAATACTCCCATCCAGTAGCCATTCCATCATCGTCGTGGTCCTGGTAGAATACTTCTGGCCCATCATCCCAGTCATCACCATCTGTGTCATTGGTAATCGGGTTTGTTCCGTTAATATATTCCTCAAAGCTAGTATAATTCTCTAGATTGTCATAGAACATTTTTCCATCTGGGCTATCTGGATCGATATGGCAATTGCTCGCCTGTGGGTCGTTGTATGATGGGCAATATTTTGCAATTAGTCCGGTACGGTTCAGACCATCGTGGTCTGGATCCTCCATCCCATCATCAATTCCATCTAAATCCGAATCCTTCATCGATGGGTCCATTACCCCACGTGCTCCATTAGCACTGTAGGTTTCATTATCAAGAAGACCGAGAATCAATGCTTGTTCAGAATAGGTAACTTCCCATCCATCCGGTAACATATCACCATCAGTATCATCATCCACAGGGTTCGTATTCCACCTGTCTGGGGCTTCAGCACCATTGGATAGTGTATCATTGTCAATATCATAGGTATCGTCTTTGAGGGATGCTTCGGATGGGTCTAATGCCCAGCGTCCATGGCATCCACCACACAACGAATTAGCAGGTACAGCAAAATTAGTCATGTTCATTTCATGGACTTCATACTTCTTTTCGAGAATGAAACCGCCAAGCCAATTCTTCCAGACATATCCACCGGAATCTAGACCACATTCGATCATTGAATCACAGCCAGGTGGTAACCAAAGGTCAGTTGCAACCCATAGTGAGTGTGATTTTGTATTATCTTCAACAGATTCTACTTGCATCTCCCAACCATCAAGCATCCCGTCTCCATCAGTATCGTTAATCAGGGGATTGGTTGGATTCTGAAACGGCCTTGGGACGAATAGAACTTCATGACCATCCATCAAACCATCATCATCAGTATCGGAATTATTAGCATGTGTAAGGAAATTGTCCTGACCCAACACTACCTCTTCTCCATCTTCTAGGCCATCATTGTCGGTGTCATACATACAAGGGCTAGTGAAATAATCTTCACCATACCATGAGAAACCATTCAATGCTTCAGCCTGATCTAGCAATCCATCTCCATCAGTATCAGCATTCGATGCATTTGATCCTGTGTCACAGACTTCGCTGAATTCTTTGAAATCAGATAACCCATCTTCATCAGTATCCCAAAGTCCAGGGTCGGATGTGACATGGGTATGCTGGACTCCTCGATTAACGACTAGGATTTCCCAACCGATTACCTCGATCCCATCCTTTAGGCCATCCCCGTCAGTATCTGGATTTAGTGGGTCTGTAGAGCGCCCATCGATAATTCCGTCACCATCAGAGTCTCTAGCATTGTATTCCATTAAGTTCGTGAACATTTCATCGAGCTCAACAATTTCCACCCATACATCGAGTCGGCTTTCTATTGTGTCTCCAACTTCTACATTGATGGAATATACATAGCCTTCAACCGGAGCAAGAAGTGGAATAACTTGTTGATTACCTCCTGAAAGTGTGATTCTAGCACGCGCTACTGTTTGGTTAGCACTTACCCAATCATCTAGTTCAACATCTATTGCGACTACAAGGGCCACGTTTTCGAGTGTTGCAAAGGTTACTGTTCCATCCCCATCTGCATCATATCCATCTCTGTCGGAATCGATATCACCATTGGAACCATCACGTGGATCGAGCCCATTTGTAGCCTCCCATCCATCTGGCATACCATCTTCATCAGTGTCAGCGTGCCAAGGAGAGGTGAACTTTTCTTCCCCAAATGTAAGTGCGACCTGATATTCCTCGATATTGTTCATGCCATCCTCATCCCAGTCTCCATAGCCATCAGAATTGTTGGCAGGATCTAGTAGTTGTGAAACTGCAATAGATGTACCTGAACTAGGGTGATCTTGAACTCGTGAAAAACAGAATTCAAAACCATCTGGCATACCATCTCCATCGGTATCCCAATCGGATGGGCCATTCAGTTGTCCATCGCCATCCATGTCTTCCTTAAACCAAGCGAGGCCATTTTCAAGCGCAGCAGAAGCGAAAGGTGCCTCTCTTGTGACTGGGTCGAGTAGACTCAGACCACAATTCTGTCCAGTCGCTTTCATTACTGAAATAGTTGAATTAGAAATTTCATGAATATCATCTAGCAAATCACCATCAGAATCTGCCTTGGTTGGATTTGTTCCATACGCTTCTTCTTCTAGATTGAACAAGCCATCTGAATCTGAATCAAGAACTTGATCACACGAGTGCTCACCGGCACCATTTGCGAGGACATCCCAATCTGCAATTCCATTCTGACCATTGAAGTGGTCCTCTAATGATTCTTCCATTGCATCATTTAATTCAACACAATTCCAGTTCGCAGATAGTGGATTGAAGAGAGTATAGTTTCCTGCAGGGTGGTTGACTACATGCTTGTATGTTACTTCCCACTTGTCGTTCAGCCCATCACCATCAGTGTCTGCTAGTCTTGGGTTTGTACCTTCTAATACCTCAACCGAATTAATTAGTCCGTCGCGGTCAGGGTCTCCTTTCGGTCCGTCGTCAGGGTCTGGCCAGGAGTCTTCTTCTTCCTGTTCTTCAGCTCCATCAGAGTTCGCTTCACTAGGATCATTATCTGCATCATCGGATTCACCATTATCTAGTGGGTTCAATCCATTTTCTACTTCCCAACCATCCGACATGGTGTCCTTATCGGTATCGGGATCGTTAGGGTCCGTTCCATATTGTGCTTCAATAGCGTCTGGAAGGCCATCGTTATCAGAATCCAAAGACTGGCCAGTGTTGGAACCCTCACCAATCAAATCATCCTCTGCCGCTGGGTCGAAATCTCCAGCGCCTTCACTAGTCTGGAAGAATCCTGTTGCTCCTACAAAAAGTGAACCAAAAATCATGGTTGAAACTATTGCAACGTAAGCCATTTGGTTGTGTGACATTGTCATGATAATACGCTCCGCACGTTAATGCAGTTTCCTCGAGTACTGTTCTGGTCATAAACCTTCACGGTAAATGATTTGACCAAATTATGTTTCTGAAGCATAAAAATCAAGCTATTTCATACCGACTTTGTAAAGAAATAATCTTAGATTTACCATTCGTTTGGACACTGACTTTGACTGGCCTACCCTCGCTACGTGTCCATGCACCAGCCAGAAAACCAACTGTGATTGAGGGCATTGGCAGGTCGCTATATTCCAGTTCGACACCACCGTTCGAATCAATAGTTTTGGCTGAAATTGGAGTTGATAGCCCCATTGGTGCAAAGTATGCCTCACAACTTTCAACCCAGCCATCTTCACCCACAGCTAAAAATATCTCTTCACCTGCAATAAATAACCTCTTACAAGCAATTGCAATCGATAAGAATCCATCATCAAATGGTGGCCAAACAGACCTTTCATCCTCTCCAATATTAGCAACTAAACCTGCACAAGACTCCTGCAGACGGTGAAATAAACCAGCTGGAATTAGGTGATACTTTTGTCCGTCTATGCGCCACTGGCTTTCTACTTCTAGGTCGTATGGAACACCTGCTGGATATGTTTCACATGCACCTCCTACTGCAGCAATTGGATACGGAGAGCCTTCTAATTTCAGAAGACAAGCCTCGGGAGATTTCTCTTCCCACCGCATTCGATATCTTTTCGATTCAATTCGCTCTATTCCGGCTTGGAGAATACCTGCGAAGACAGGAGTAAGCCCCACGCCCTCTATGCTTGGCGGTTTGAGTGAAGGAATACCCCAGCCATGTAGATACCATCTACTGAGAAGGGCTTGCGTTGCTTTCTTGCGCCGAAAGAAACCCGTCTTATCAAGGACTCCCGATTGAAGTAGCCACTCTTCTTCATCGCATGCCGAATTCGCCAATCTGCGACCCATTGGGGCATTGATAGTTTCCTCAAACATCCTCCACCAAGCATCTAGCCCATCTGTTCTCCACCGAAACCAAGCATTACCGTCCAAGTCGAGAATTAAACCATCACGTGTAGTAAAGTTCGAATGTAGATCAGACATTAGTTGCATGTCCAGAAGATTTTCACTCGCATCAATTAATGGCATGTTAATCACAGTGGATAACCATTACTTTCATCTTCATTAAAGCAGTAACGAATGACTTGGTAATTGGATTTGAATTCTCTCACATCATTCTTAACTGAAGAGGGGTCTTCACCTTTCAGCAAAACCCTTGCATAAAATCTTGCAACATCCGTCATTTCATCTGTGCCCATACCGACACGAGTCAATTCTTGAACTCCAAGCCGTAGACCAGATGGAGTCATGGCCTTTGTGTCGCCAGGAAGCATGTTCATGTTTGTAATAATTCCAGCCTGCTCTAGCAGATCTGCTGCTTTGGCACCTGCACCTGAATCCAGATCACCGTGTCGGGTTAACACTTGGTGTGAAGCGGTATAACCCCGTGATTCAGCAAGAACATCAAAACCTTCTGTAGCTAGTGCGGATGCAAACTCTTGTGCATTTGCCACAGTATTACGGGATAATTCTACACCATACTCTTGGAATTCGGCAAGTGCTACAACTTTTCCAGCCACATGGTGAAGGTGATATGATGAACAGGTCCCCGGGAATACCGCGTTATTTAGGCGACGTTGAAACTTTTCGTCTCCACTAGATGACAGAACAAAACCACCTTGCGGTCCAGGGAAGGTTTTGTGAGAAGAGCCGGTCATTACATCTGCGCCTTCGTGAAGAGGGTCTTGGAAGCATCCGCCTGCAATTAGTCCCAGTACATGAGCGCCATCGTACATTACAGTCGAGCCTACTTCATGTGCAGCATCTGCCAATTCCTTTAGAGGCGTGGGAAAAAGGAAAACAGATTGGCCAAATAACGCTACTTTTGGTGCTACTTCTCGGATAAGCGCTGTAGATGCATCGATATCCGGTTCCATTCGTTCTTCATCCCATGGGTATGTTGAGAGATTTAAATCTCTCAAACCAACTGCACCCATTCGTGCATGTGAGATATGCCCTCCATCGGCAGTTGATACAGCGGTTATTGAATCGCCGGGCTTAGATAATGCTTTCAATGCTGCAATATTTGAAACCGTTCCACTTGTTGATTGAATGTTAGCAAAAGGAACATTAAAGACCTTTTTTGCTAAATCAAGTCCTAGTTCTTCAATGGTATCAAATCCACCACACCCTTGGTAATATCGTTTGAATGGCATACCTTCTGCATACCTACCGTGTAAATCACTTGAAACAATTTTCTGCACCATTGGGGACACAATATTTTCACTCGCAATCATGCCTAAACCTTCGCGGTAAAGAGTTCCGCTAGAAGAAACTGCATCCATGACGATTTGAGCATGTTCCAAATTTGCAGGACTGGCGATTCCACTGCCGCTTGTCGCAACCATATGCCATGCTCTATGATACGGCCTTTGACCCTTTTGAATTAGAAGATGCTCAACTTGGTCTGCGAGGACCTCCACGGCCCATAGCCCGCGACTGCTTTTCTGAACGAATCGTGTTGTGCGGGACACCTTTTCTTTGGAGTTCAGACGACATAATTTCCGTTTGATTACGAGAACGTCCCATTGGGCGGGCTGCTCTACCGGATTTGCGGCTGATAACCTGTGAGCGGCCACGATAAGCAACAGGGCCTACTAGGCGTTCCATTGCGGGTACTTCTGAACCGACTTCCTTTGGCCTCTTCAACCACCACCCAGGAGTCAAGTTTTGCATTCTCGCAACCCTCTCACGCTTCATTGCATTTGCACGACGTGCTAACTTAGGCTTGACTGCACGTTCACTTTCTTTAGGAACAAGAGTGGTCAGCCATCCAGGTAATCCAATATCATACACGACTCCGTTGATAGTCAATAACATCCCTGAAAGAAGTAAGTGAGTTCCAACTGGAACTTCATTTCGAACCAAATTAATCTTGTGACGCTTTATTCTTTTAGCATATGCGATCATCGCTTTTTGATCTCGGTGTCGGATAACTCGCGATTGTTGTTTGCGGAAACGAAGAGCGTTTTGATGAGCGAAAACTAGTCCTAAGGAAATAGCAATTCCCTCAGCGGCTCCGATTTCACCTGAGGCATAAATTCCAGCCATTAACCATAATGGCGTTAGAATCCCCCAATTAATGATCTGTGATAATATTCCTGAAGTAAACCTTGGTGTCATCCGACGCTCGACAGCAGAAGATGCTGCAATCAGGATATTTGCATTTAGTGCCTCATCTACTCCACCCTTAACCATAAGCGCTGCAACTGGATTAATTGGTGCATCATTAATCCATTTGCGAGAACGCTTGGTCATTGGCTGGGTTAGCGCAATTTCGAGGATCTCTTCGTCATTTGATTTTGGGCGACCAAGGATATTGGCTAATGCTTGGACCCGTGGATCGTGCGGGTCAGTCTCTTCCAGTTCATTGAGAACACTCAGGGCACTGTGCCAGTCTCCTTTGTCAATCAGGCACAAGGCAGCAGCAATTCTTGTTTTCGCCATTAGCGGGTGTTCCCTTACCATACGCAGAGACATATCGAGGGCTTCTTTGTGCATATTCTGCGCACGTAATAAAGCAATATGCGATAGTTTGGCAGTCACTGTCAAACTATCTTTGTGGAGAGCACTTTCGGCAGGCTGTGGACTCCAAGATTGCATCATTCGCATCAAATCATTGAGGTGGTCAATACAAGAATTATTCTCCCAATCCCATAAATCATCCTCATCAACAGAACCATTCCAAGGATCAAACCATTCGCAAACAAATGCCATCAGTTCAGGCTCATCATATCCTTCCGGTTGTTGGAGATTATGCAGCGCTTCTCTCGCAGCATCCAATCTCCGACATGCAATGTGACCTGCTGCAATAATCATTCGCGCTTCATCATTATCGCCACCAGCCTGAGCAAGTACTTTCTTTCCTTCTTCAATAGCCGCGGGCCAAAGTCCCCGTATCGCCATCTCTACCATTCTAGCTCGGCTTTTGGCCATCCTAACAATTGCTTCATCCTCCGGTATAGAGCGGTTTTGGAAACGTATCAAACCGTCGACATCGTTCTTCAAGGCGGACTCATCAATCAGGTCAAACATCCAATTACCACCACCGCTCATAATGGCACCTTCTCTCCTCTCATCAGGATTCAAATCGAATTTGAGATTGCGCAAAAGGGAGAACTTGCCCACAGAAAGAAGCCAAGTAACAAGGAAAATTGCTTGCCCAACTGCAATGAATATCCAAGTGACTAATAAACGGTTTTCCTCATCAAAGCCACGGCTCTCAAGCCATTCAATGAAGGGCATGAGACTTCCAAATTCCTTGTAACATACTAGGATTAACAGGAGCGCAGTATAACCACTGAACCCAGCAAATGCGAAATAAAGTACACGCGCTTGTGCTCGGTCTTCTGAACGGATTTCACGTGGAGTTGCTAGCATAACCCCACCTAAACCTCCGAACGCCTGCCCTCCGAGGAAAAGGTTGCGAATCAGTTCAAATATGAACGCGAGACCGACGATCGCAATGTTTAGAGAAAGGTATGCTGCAAGTACTTCTGGCAAACTTTTTAGCGCCTCCCATTCGGCTAGCAAAGCATTTTCTTGAATCAAAAGATAAACTTCGTGACCCAAAATACCACCGTAATTCAACACTTCTTGCGAATTATCCGGACTCTTGAGCATGATGTACAACACCGTTACAATTCCATTAATTGCAGTTAGCGGCATGGTCATCAGAAACAGGATAAGAATGAAAGCAAATGCTCGGCCAACAAATCCTAATTTTTTAGCATCAATCGGATTTGGTTTCCCAAGCCATGTTCTCACTTTACCGATTACTAACATGTTCCATGATGCGCCCATAATACGACCATATGCAAGGATTGTTGGGCCCATGAAAACAAGACCTGCAATCGCAATGGCCAGAGGTTTTTGTGATGCACTCAGCTCAGGATAGATGAAGAAGTAAGAGGCTGTTGCTCCAGCAAATAGACCAATAATTGTCCCCACACGACGCACAAATAGACGTACTACTCTCTTTTTCCCAACTCCGATTCTTCGACCAACTAATTGGCCATTCAAAGACTCCCATGGAGACATAATAATTGGAATCACTACAAGTAAACCCATCAATATTAAATTGGGCAAATAATAAATTCCGGGCTCGAATATTAGTTCAGCAATCAGCAATAAAACTCCAGTCATTGCCATCATGTATAGTGCGATTCCAAGCCCCACATTTTTTAGACCAAGTAAGCGTTTTACTCCGCCTCTACCCTTAGATAAACTATGAACTTCATATAGCCCATCGTCTATCTCAAAGCCTACTTGCAAGCCAGATAGTTGTTTTGGAATCATCCATTTCCAGAGAATCATTGCAGTTACAAATGATATGAGAAATGGGAGCAGATGATTGAGTGACAATTCAGATGGATTTTCTACTGTACCTGCACTTACAATTGGTGCAAAGAGTACGCATGCCAAGCATGCAAGCAGCAATCGCCTCATCAACCATGCCTAAGGCATGGACTTCATCACTTCTTCGCCGTTCTGTGACGTTGCAAAAATGAATTGATTCTATCAAAAGCAGAGTTCAGTGTGTCTTCATCGGCCAAATAAACAATACGAATATGCCCGGACCCTAGTTGTGGCGAGAAACCACTCCCATGTACTACCAAAACATGTTCTTCATGCAATAGTTTAAGCACAAAATCTTTGTCATTTTTCATCCACATTTCATCGGTTAGCCTGGCAAACATGTAGAAAGCACCCCCCGGAGCTTCAACCTCAATTCCTTCTATTTCTGAAATCCTATCAAGACATAATTGGCGGCGAGATTGTACCTTGGTCGTATATTCTACCATCCATGATCTATCAGCAGTTAGCCCCTCTAAGTAGCCAAGTTGCGCCGGTGTGCTCGCACAAAGTCGTGAACGTAGTAGACGCTCGATACCATCCTTTACATCAGACATTACATTCGAGGGGTCGTGTATTGCAAGGTAACCGATTCGCCAACCTGGCGCATAGTAGACTTTTGAAACACCATTTAGCGAGAAAATTGGTACATCATTTGAACGCGATGCTACTGATGCATGGTTGCCACTGAAATCTAGGCCATCATAGATTTCATCTGCGACAATCATACAGTTAGGCCACTTCCTTGCAATCGCTAAGAGTTTGTCAATCTCTTCCGCTCCAGCAACATTGCCTGTTGGATTATTTGGATTAATAATCACCAATAGCCGCACACTTGAATCCATTTTAGACTCGATATCTGCGAAATCAATCGACCATCCATCATCTGGTTTTAGGGCGTATTCAATAGTGGTGGCTCCATACATTTGAGGATAGGCCATGTAGGGAGGATAGTGCGGTCCAGGCGCCAGAACTTTTGTGCCCTCTTCCAGTGTTGCTGCAAATATTATCTGTAATGCCTCAGTAACTCCATGGCAGACATAGACATCTTCGCTTCTGCAATCCCAACCCTTGTTTGTTTCATCAGATGCAATTGCTGCCCTTAATTGTGGAATTCCATATGAGGGCGAGTATCCATTATTGCCATCTGCCAAACCCTTGCGGTAAGCCTCAACCATGTGAGGGGGGGTTGGCAGACCTGGATAGGCAATTGGATCACCGATATTTAATTTGATAATTTCGTGGCCCTCTGCCTCGAGTTTTGTAGCAGGAACTACAACATCTCTGATTGCGTATTCGATAGTCGATGCACGCGAGGAAACAGGAATCATTCTACTCCCCCCATTCGACAGATTTCTTCATATTGTCCTTTGGACACTGGTTGAACTGAAAGCCGTTGTCCCCTTTGAACAAGAGGCATATCATCGAGTACAGGATTTGCTTTGACATCGACTAAACTTACCGGATTCATTTCTCTGATCGCTTCTATTTCAACCATAACCCACCGAGGGTTATCCGGTGAAGATTTTGCATCAAAATATTTGCTTTCAGGGTCCCAGGAGGTATGGTCTGGGTATCCTTCACGACTAACACGGGCAATTCCGGCAACATGTGGAGGCTTTGTATTTGAGTGATAAAACAAGACCATGTCGCCTAGTTTCAAGTCATCTCGCATCATGTTCCTTGCCTGATAGTTTCGAACTCCGTCCCAATGAGTTGAGCCATCTGCGACCAATTGAGAAAAAGGGTAGACGTCAGGCTCCGACTTCATTAGCCAGTAGCGCGCCATGGGTGCTCGTCAATGTCACATCTCTTAGAGTTCACCATGCATCGCCATGGTCAGGAATTAGTGTTGCGTCAGCAACATCAATATCGCCACGGACTGCAACTTTTCCTAGTCCAAGTTTACGTGCCATCGAACTTGCACCACCTGAAGAGCCAATTCCTAACTCTTCGAGTAGAACGAAAATTGCAGGTAAGAGGATTAGTGCACTGGCGGCAGCGATCCATAGTAATATGATAATGACGGTGATAAATGGTTTGATTTCAGGAATCGGGATTTGGTATGCGGTGACCATTCCGAGTGTAGTAACTGTAGCAGCTTCAAACAACGACATACCCGTACTCACCGTCGAGGTTCTAATCGCCTCAATACCGCCGCCCAATTCGCGTATACGGTTGGCTATGTGGATTGAGAAATCAACACCAACACCAACCAAAATCGAACCGATCATCACTGTTACAAGTGAAAGTGAAACATCCATTTGCCACATCACTAACCATTGAAGAGCAACTGTCGCTATGACTGGTGCTGTGGTCCATATGGAAAATCTGATGTCCTTGAATACTATAGCTAAAGTCATCAATGTCAACGCAACTGCAAAACCAAGTGATGACCACTGGCTGCTCACGATTAATTCGTTGACGGCAATTGCTGTAGCCGCCACACCTGTGAGGTCACCTGCGTGAATATTGCCTTCATAATCACGCGACGTATATTCGTTAACCTGCGATACTGCTTCAGTCGTTTCGGCGACTGGAACGAAAGGCATGTCGACATAAATCAAATTCCTGCTATAATCATCAGATATGAACAGGCCTCTGGTTTCATCTGTAAGGCTGGAATAGAAGACATTTAGCAAAAATCTCTCTGCATTCACATTTTGCGTCCCATTTGCTCGCGGTGCAGTTAGTACCTCCCAGAATGTTACATCTTCGGAATATTGACGATTTAGGTAGGGTTCAAGAGCATCGCGTAAATCCTCAGGGAACAACGGATTATCGGTTAAATTAAAGATTGCAGAACCACTAATATTTCCACCGAAACCTACAGATTTCATAAGAAACACAATACTTACTGCAGTAGTTTGATCGATGGTATTCAGTTCATTTTCCAGTGCTGAAATACCAAGCAATTTTTCAACTGGTTCTGCCTCCTCAAGAGGGGCATCTCCAGAAATATCACCTTCAACTAATACCATTCCAACTTGACCAGCATTGAAGTCGTAAGAGTACTGTTTCATAGTTACAACAGATGGCTCATCTTCTGGAGCCATTCCAAGGAGATCGATGTCTTCCTCTACATTTGCTTGGCCCCAGAAACCAGAAATAAATATCAGTGTCAAGAAGAATACAATAACCGCCTTTGACCACTTAATTGGCACATCAACAACCTTTTCGAAGACCGGGAGTGGGGGGTGCTTAGCCTTGCGTAAATCCAAAAGTAAGGTCAGATTTGGCACCATTGCCATGGTTAAGATATAGACAATGATAATGCCACCAGAAAGAGCGATACCGACTGTTTCAATCGGTTTCATTGGAGTGAAGGTTAGCGAAATGAAACCGATAACTGTTGTTACAGCTGATAGGAAAACAGCCCTACCAGTTGAAGCAAGTGATTGGCGTATTTTCTCATCTTTAGTTCCGCTTTCTTCAGCATAACGGTTCGTTATGTGCAGCCCATATGAGACACCCAGTGCAAGTAATATCGGCCCGACAATAATTACCGTCATCGTCACCTCATAACCGGTATACCCCATAAGTCCCAATGTCCAAAACACAGAACAGAGGGTAGGCAGTCCAGCGATGATGACCACTTTTATTCCCTGAATTGGCCTCCAAGAACCAGTTTGTAAAACATCAGAATGGAACACGAACAAGCCAATTGCAACCAATACAATCGCAAGAGGGAAAATTTGCCAGAACAATTTGAATGAAAATTCAGTGACTGCGTTGGTAATAGGAACCGGCCCTGTTAGTGTCATTGTTATTCCAAGGTCTTCCCAATCACATTCATTTGGGCCATCTGGATTTCCATTTGCATCAAACTCACAAGGGCGCATCTCTTTAGAAATATTATCTAGAATTGCCTGAGTTTTCTCAATGACTTCCTTAGCGGTTTTGGTCTCATCTACTGCAATAATAATTACTGCCTTATCGAGGAAACCATCGGAATCAGTATCGCGTGCCAACTTATCTAAACCAGGAGATGGAGAGCCATCATCCTCATACATTTCATTAACAATAGTGTCGATTGTGGTCTGCGATGGTATGCTGTAAGACCCCCAGAAATCGTCAGCAACACCGAGTAAATCCTTCACTGCCTCACCACCCGTTTCACCAATACAATTCTCATCATTCGGTGGACAAATCTCAGCAACCATTTGGTCGATAAGTGCATCTTGAACTCGCGGGACACTTGAATTGACTTCCTTTACAACAGTCGAGAGTGATAATGCGTAAATTACGTCATCTGTAGGGTCTGAAAGACGCGGATTGAGCTGTTCTTCAACATAGGACATTTCCTGTAAAATCCTTTGATCATCAATCGGCTTCGCAGGGGAATCGATGTAAATAATCATCACATTTGTTGACCAATTTTCCTCTACTTCTTTGATTGATTCCAATACAGGAGAACCTTCGGGGAGATAAACGTCAAGGTCGCCATTTACATTCAGTGATGGTTCATCACCGGGCTTGATAGAAGTTCCATCCACGAATCCGGAATGATATGCAAAGAAGGTTGAGGCAAGTAGACAGATTAGTACCATAAAAACAGGGAATTTGGTTAAGATTCCTGTGGCTCCATGCTTTTGCCATTCCCTTTGCAGAGATTTCGGCGCATCCAATACCGCATCCAGTGCCTTTCGAGCATCCCATTCTTTGACTCTAGAAGTCAAATTTTCTTGGCCATGACCAAATATACGCGAAAGGCGTTTTTGGCGAGACGACGGGTCGTCTTCTGGCTTGGAATCATCTTCGCTCATGATGCCCCTCAGTGGTCCGTCGGGCTTAGCACATTTGAAAGCATACCCATCTCGAGTTCATATTCGCCCCTTCCAATCAGTTCAAAGGTAAATGCTACGAGGGCCCGCCGGACCTGCGCGGATGACGCACGCAGGGCTGGTGAGCCAGATGTCTGCCCCTCGACTAACCGACAAGCGCTGGTCAATCGACCTCGAAAAGAAAATTCAACAAGAACACTACTCTGATGAGGATGCTTATTCCAAGCGTTACGGATTTAATCCCGACTCTGGTAAGGAGATTTTTGTCATCGATACACCCCCCCCATATCCGAGTGGCACCTGGCACATAGGAGCCGTGGCACAATACAGTATGATTGACGTAATTGCGAGGTCACAGAGACTACTAGGGAAAGAAGTAAAATTCCCGTGGGGCGTAGACAGAAATGGAATCAATGTTGAGTTTACTGTGGAAAAGAACACTGGACGTAAAATGAAAACATATGACCGTGCGGAATTCCTAGAATTATGTAAAGAAACAATAGAAGAGTTCACTCAATCGATGCGAAATACTGCACGAAGAGTTGGACTTTCTATGGATTTCGCAAATGAATATCTTACCGATGCACCAAATTATCGAATGGTAACTCAAACTATCTTCACAGAGTTATTCAAGCGCGGAGCAATTGTCGAAGATTTGCGTCCAAATATTTATGATCCTGTAGAGGGAACTACCATTGCTGATGCTGAGGTTGAACGCCTGCAGCGTAGAACAAAACTCATTGATGTAAAGTGGACTACAGAAGATGGTGAAGAGATGATTATCTCAACAACTCGCCCAGAATTAATTTGTGCATGTGGGATTGTTGTCGTTCACCCTGATGACAAACGATATCAGCATCTTATTGGCAAGAAAGCAATGCTTCCAATTCCAGTTTCAGGTCGTGAAATTAGCGTTGAAATAGCAACCCATCCATCAGTTAAGAGTGACTTCGGTTCAGGAATACTAATGGTTTGTTCTTTCGGAGACCAGAATGACGTAGCCGTATTTAGGGAGTTAGGACTCACTCCATTCCAGGCCATTGATTTAGATGGTTGTATGACAGACATTGCTGGTCCATTTGCATCGATGAAGGTCTCTGAAGCCAGAAAAGCAGTAATCGAACATCTCGAGAGTGAGAATAAAATTCACCAAATAGTTGAGAAAGAGCAAGAAGTCCCAGTATCTGAGCGTGGAAAGAACCCAGTTGAAATTATTTTATTGAAGGAATGGTATGTTCGCCAAACGCATATTCAGGATAGAATTAGTGAGCTTGCTGATGAAATCGAATTCCACCCTCCGAGGAATAAGCAATTCTTGCTAGATTGGATGGATAATATCTCGATAGACTGGCCAATTAGTCGTCGACGATGGTACCATACGGAAATTCCAATTTGGTACGCAGACAATCGAACAAAGGTAATCTGTGCACCTTCTGGAGTCTATGTGCAACCATGGTGTGAATCTCCACCAGATTCTAGTGAAGTTTTGGACCGTGATAGTCGTGAAGTACTCGGAACATATGGTGAGCTAAAGAGTGAACTTGGTGAGATTATTGGTGAAGAAAAGGTATTTGACACCTGGATGGATTCTAGCAATTCAAATTTGTTTGTTTCGGGGTATCTAAATGACATGGATACATTCGAGAAAGCATTTCCAACGGCGATTCGTCCTCAAGGAAAAGAGATCGTGAGAACATGGCTGTACTATACTCTTCTCAAAAGTACACTATTGCTCGACAAGCCCGGGTTCAAGCATGTCTGGATTGATGGTCTAGGAATGGACCCATGGGGTCGGAAAATGTCCAAATCTCTCGGTAATGGCATCGATGCCGATAGTGTTCTCGAGTGTGGAGCCGGTGGCAAGACAGGCTCGTGGAGAGTACGTGGCCCTGACAAAAGTGTTCAGTTGAGAGCAAACAAAATCGGTTCTGAATGTTTCAGGCTTTGGAAGGCATGTGACGCACAAGTTGGTGATGATTTCCATATTAATCCTGAAGAAATTGAGGCTAAATATTTTGGCGTTCTAACCAAGTTGTTCAATGTTGCAAGGTTTGCTAGTCAATTTGATTCTCCTGCAGACCTTGATGCTATGCCTTCAGATTTATCTGTTGAGGATAGATGGATTTTAGCCGAATTTGCGAGCACTATGGAAAAGGTGGAAAAAGGTTGGTCTGAACTCGATATTTACACTGCAACTCAGGCACTCAAAACCTTTGGAACGGGGATTCTTCCAAGTCACTGGCTTGAAATGTCAAAGTCAAGATTGTATGATGGTGACACCAATGCAGCATGGACGATTCATAGAATTGTTCGCGATTTGATGTCGGCATTATCACCTGTGTGTCCATTCTTCACCCACCATATTTCCGATTCTCTATACGAAAATAGTGCAGTTGATGTTCGGGAGTTCCCCCCAAGGACTCCGCAAGATGATTCTCTACGGCAGTTGACATCTGCAATTGAAGAGTTCAATGGAGCAACTTGGAGGACAAAGAAGGAAGCAGGACTATCGCTCAATGTTCCAATTAGCGGGATTGTAATACCGGAAGAACTCAAAGATTTTACAACGATTTTAACTCAAATGCACAAACTCGAATAATCACTCATCAAAATCGAGTGTTGATTGCCTGGTTAGAGGCATCTCAAGGTTTCCTAGACGAAAGCCAATCAACCTAATCGGTCTGTCTAAATCTACATTTTCAGCAAACAAACCATGTGCAAGTCGCATGAATACAGTTTCATCATCCATTGCAACTGGAATAGATCTGCCATGAGTGTGTGTTTCGAATCCCTGGTACCGTATTTTTACTTCTCCAAGCCTACCTGCGACACTCATCTCTTTGGCTCTACCAAGTACTTTAGAAACAAGTAATGAAAGCTGTGAAATTACCATTTCACTATCTAGTTGGTCGAATTCAAATGTGTATTCTTTGCCAACTGATTTTCGACTCCTCAGAGGACTTACATCATCACTTGAGTCACCATCTATCACTCGCACAATCCAATTAGCAAACCGCTCCGAAGTGAATCTCGCTAGAGCTATTTCTCCATTTTCAGAGGCTTCACTCATTGTCGTAATACCCCATTCTGCTAACCGAGTTGCTGTTTTGGGACCAATTCCCGGTACTTCCCTTACAGAACGGCCCTCAAAAAAACTCACAATTTCATCAGGCAGTGTGCGATGTATTCCCGCTGGTTTGTTTTCTTCACTCCCCATTTTTGCCAGAATACGCGTTGGTCCAATTCCAAAAGAAGTAGATAGGCCTAATTTCGTCATAATTGTAGTTTGTAAATCCCGAGTCAATGCAAGAGCTCTATCCCAATCGCCCTCACAATATTCAGTGACATCCAAATAGGCTTCATCGATACTTGCTTGCTCAAATTTATCAGCATACTCTGCTAGTATTGCCATAACTTTTCTGCTGGCTCTGGTATACAATCCCCGAGTAGACCTCAGATAGTGCCCCGTACCATGAGGAGGTCCAGGGCAGCGGCGCCAGGCTTCCCCAATCGGCATTGCCGAATGAATTCCGTATTTACGGGCTGCATAATTACAAGTCGAAACGATTCCCCTTCCTTTTCCACCTTTGGGGTCTGAACCAAGAATTAGCGGGACAGTGGAATCTAAATTATGATGCAGAGTTTCGACTGCGGCGAAGAAGGCATCGAGGTCACAGTGGATGAGAATCCGTGATGCCATACCACAACTCCATCGCCGAGGGTTTTTGAAGAAAGCGAAACAAACCTGTCACGGGTAACCAATTCTAATCCAGATATTTACTATTAACCAAAGTTTGAGGCTTTTTACCAGACAATGCTTCGATTACTGCTGCTGCGATATCTAGGCCAACTCTGCTCTGTGCTTCCTTTGTAGCAGCTCCTATGTGTGGTGTGCCATGAAAATTAGGGTGCTGGATTAATTTATTTTCAGTTGTTACAGGTTCGACTTCGAACACATCGAGTGCAGCACTGGTCACTGTACCATTCTCAAGTGCGGTAAGTAGCGCAACTTCGTCAATAATGCCGCCGCGCGCACAATTCACAATGTGATTGCCACATTCAATTCGACCTTGCTTGCCCGGCATCAGATTCATTCTTTTTTTATCGACTAGATGATGAGTTTCTTCTGTTAGATTGCAATGTATTGAGATGTGGGTACATGTTTTGAACAGCGTGTCTACTTTCTTGTGTAAGTATGCACCTTGTGCATTAGCGACTTTTGGAGGAAGGTAGGGGTCATAAGTGTGAATTTCCATCCCCATTGCTGTAGCAACCGCTGCAACACCTTGTGCTATTCTGCCAAATCCGATTAGCCCAAGGCACTTACCTGAAAGTTCAGTTCCCTTCATCTCGCTTTTTTCCCATTTTCCATCTCGCATTCCACGGTCTGAACGTGGGATATGGCGTAGTGATGACAACAGATGACCAATGGTTAATTCAACAACTGACTGAGTGGAAGCATTCGGTGCATTTACCACCATTACTCCAGATTTACCTGCAGATTCTAGATCGATATTATCTACACCTACCCCTGCTCTGCCTATCACTTTCAAGCCACTACTAGCATCAATGATCTCAGAGGCGAGTTTTGTCGCACTTCGAACAATTATGGCATCGAATTCTTTCAGTGCCCCGGATAACAAATCTGCCTTTTCAATAAAACCAAGAGTCACTTCGTGCCCTGCCTTTTCTAGAACTGCAACCGCTTCGGGTGCCATGCCGTCAGTAACTGCTATCCGGGCCATTAACTACGATTAGGCCTCGACCCTCCATGAACATTCTTGAGGGGTAAGCCCGCACATCCCCACATGGCCTCGGGTCTCGATGTAGAGAATCTGCTGTGGGCCATTGCAATTTTGGGGCTGCCATTACTGTTGGCGTTACCCGCTAAACTCCTCTATCGAACAATGATTTTAGGAATGGGTCCAGCGGAGAGGACTTACCGCAGCACTGTTCAGAAAATTCTTGATGCGGGAATGCAGGTTGAGCAATTTAGAGCTGTCCTCGATGATGAAGCAAGACGATTGGGACTCAAGCCAAGTCGGGCGAAACTGAATGAAACTGACCTACTTTATCCACTCACGCTTACACACTTTTTGCTAACCCCAATGGTCTTTATTTTGCCTGTTGTTGCTGTTATATCAATACCGATTATTATTCTTGGAATCCCTGTATTGTATGCCATGGAAGTAGTTCTAATTCGTCGGAGAGTTCTGATTAATGCAATAAAGTTACTTGAGACATGGTTTGGCAAACAAATTATTCACATCCCTGATGCTGGAAATGACCATTGCAGTAGTGATGCAAAGGTTCTGGATACGTCAAATATTGCGGTTCATTTCCACCATGTTCCACGGGTCGTTTTCCTGGGGTTATTTTCTTGGCTAATAATTCACTGGACCTTACGCCTCGACACAATATTGCTTGAATTTGCTCTTTCTGGCTTATTCTATATCCTGCTCGTTGGAATAGTAGGTATCGTAACAACGGCCCTCGAATCTAATCTGGTTTTAGTCGACCCCGCACGGGGGAGAATTATACCGATTTCAGATTGGTTAGATTCAATGCTTACTCCAATTGTAGGAGTCGGATTATTCTTCTTGCTTGGACGTGACCTAATGGCAGAGGCGAGAGATGGTGGAAACACTGTTCTGTTTTCCGCAACAGTTCTGTTAGTTTTGTACTGTGCAACTGCAGTTGGAGTTACTTTCCAGTGGGGCTATGCTTGGTGGCACGGCAAGTCAGTCCGCAAACAATTTGAGAGACAGGCGATTGAAAAATTAAACCCCCAATCCTATGACTTAACGAGAAATAGAGGACGTATTCAACTGAATGTAAGATGTTCAATGGCGGAGCGTATTGAAGGTGGTATTGCGCCAGGAACAAATCTAACTTTCACTGATTTAGATAACCTTCCAACCGCACAGACTGGTATTTTAGTCAGCCCAAATAATCCTTTAGAGTAGTTATTCAATTTGAGTAATTACTATATGCACTAGCGCCACCATTCGGGTGAACACCTATGAATTCTCAATTCAAAGTTTTTGTCTTTTCGCTACTAGTTGTCGGTTTTGTATTCTCTCCAAATAACTTTTCTGAATTGAATCTTCAGGAAAAAAATGATACTGAAGGCCGGGCAGGCCCAGACGCAGAAGTTGTGAGCATACTCTCGCCACGCGAGACAACGACCGACAGCATTACCGGCGAGCAGCTACATACGCTAAAAGCCGGACAAGATGTGAACTTTGAGGCATTCATTACCAATTCTGGTGATGCAGCGATCACTGAGATGGGTATTTCCGTCACAGTGTATCTGTCTGAAGGTGGCGCCCGAGGCATGATTGCTAAGGACGCAGCAGGTAATGACCTGTCTTGGAACAATGGCGATGTAGTCTGTAATGACGCATTCGTTTGCCCTTGGTCCACACTAGACGCTGGTGCTAACCTCGCTAATGGTAAGTATACCATGACCTACCAAGGTGCAACTATTACTTGGACTCCAATTACTGGAGACTATGTAGTTGTAGTAGAGACATCAGCTGAAGGTGACATGGAACCTGGTAATGATTACAGTGAAATTATGGTCTCTGTACT
>JABIGM010000053.1 GCA_018650165.1 Methanobacteriota archaeon | reverse complement strand
TGTTGCTGTTGCTGTTGCTGTTGCTGTTGCTGTTGCTGTTGCTGTTGCTGTTGCTGTTGCTGTTGCTGTTGCTGTTGCTGTTGCTGTTGCTGCTGTTCTGCAGGATTAGCATTTTGAGGCGTTTGTATACCGCCACGGATGGGCTTTACCGGTTTTGGCAGTGCCATCTTTTCAATAACTTCTGGTTTGGATTTTAATTCATCTAGAGTAACTTGACCATCGCCATCTACATCTGCTTCGGCATGCAATTTTGCTGCTTCATCTATTCCTAATCCGGTCGCTTGCGCAACCTCTTCAACTGAAAGTCCACCACTGCTGTCTAAATCTGCAGCAGCAAATGCTTCTTCGAGTTCGGCTTCAGGCTCTGGTTCCGGCTCAGGCTCTGGTTCAGGCTCTGGTTCAGGCTCTGGCTCAGGCTCTGGTTCGGGTTCCGGCTCTACCATTCCGAAAGCTCCAGCAAATGCGTCTTCGGTTTTCTCTGATTCCTTACGAACATCGGGCTCTAATACTGGTTCAACTACATCGGGTAGAGGTATTGCTTCCTCGGAAGGCAAAGGTACCGGCTCTTCTGTAACAGGAAGTGGCACTGACTCCTCAGCACTTGGTAGAGGTACAGATACTGGTTCAGGCTCTACAGCCTTTGGAACAGATTTGGAAATTGATTTTTCAACAACAGGTGTTGGTGGAACATATGCTGTTTCCACTTCACTTGCAACAGCACTACTGCTTGCTAAACTTGCAATTGGAGTAACATGTCCTGCAACATCAAATGCACCTTGAACCTCTTTTGCTAAAGAGAGCAAGGCATCTTTATTTGCAGCAGGATTAGACATTAGTGATTCAATGCCTTTGAGATACTTTACAGTCTCGCCTCCCCCACCGGTTTGGTGAGCAATTGCAAACAATTTTAGTAATCTCATAGGATCTGCAATATCTTGCAATTGGGTCGAATCACTATCAGAAAATTGGCCTTCACTAATTGCTAGTGACAACTGTTCGGGAAGGGACATCAATCCAAGATGTCCTGCAACCAAGAAGTAAATCTCTCCACCTTCGCAAGAGAGTCTTTCACTTGCCATTTCAAAATCAAAATCTCCAGGCTGAAGAACTAAGTCAGAAAGTAACGTGAAAAACTTCTCAAATGCATTCTCGCGTGACATTTCCATCATTTGATGAAGGGCATCAGAAGACTCGAAAACACCGAAATAAGCTGCTGCTTCATCGACCTCAATGCCTTCTGGCATTGATACATTTGCAGTATCGTCACTCATGGTTTCTCCCTCCTCTTGTAATCCCAATGGTCTGTACTTATTGAGTCTGATGCCTTACAATTTTCCTCACTACTTTGACAAATCGATAATTGCTCTGGACTGGGGGGCCGACCATCCAGTAGTTTGTAGTTGCATAAGAATTGTTCTTTCCGATTCACCATCTTGCAGTGCACCTTTCGTCCAATCTACAGCCGCAACTCTGTCACCGAGTTCTTGTTGAGAGAATAAATCAGGATCTATTGTGACCTTAGCCTTACGCACCTTACCATCACCATCGCCAATTGGTTTACGCTTAGCCACTTTCTTTCCACGGGCTGGGCCTCTTGGGTCTGGTGAATTAGTTGGTTCCCGGCTTGGACCACTTGGGCCTCTTCCGCCTGGTGGGCCTTGGCTTGGACCTCGGCTTGGACCACCTGGGCCTCTTCCACTCGGTGGGCCTTGGCTTGGACCTCGGCTTGGACCACGTGCTGGAGCAGTCTCTGGTCCGCGTGGTTGTGCACCACCTAGAATATTTGACATGAAATCATCTTCATATTCATCATCGTCGTCTTCATCATCATCCCAATCATCATCGAAGTCTAAATCAACTCCACCTCTTGATTTTGAAATTATGAAAATGAGTAAAATTACGAATATTAAGCCACCGCCTCCAACTGCTGCAAAGAAAATCATCGAGTCCATACCCATAATCAATTCACTATCAGATTTGGTATCCTTTGCTTCTTCTTTCTTACAACCACTTGGGTATACTTCGGCGTCTGCTATTGTATTTGGACAGGCATCGACATCATCCATAATACCATCACCATCGTTATCAGATTGATAATCTGCACAGCCAAAATTAACTCGAGCTTGAGCGGTTCTATCACCTGCAGTACTTGTGTTCAAACACTGGTCAGCATCAGTCCCCTCAGGGTTATCTCCCCAACTGTCTAGGTCTTTATCTTCCCATTGAGTTCCATCGACAGGGAACTTGTCATCCCCTAGTAAGTCATGATATCCATCGCCATCAGAATCAAGACAGCCATATCGAGATTTCATAGAAGAATTACCCCATTCTTCGGGGCAATCATCTGAATTATTTGCAGTAGGTAATTGTGAATCACCATAGCCATCGCCATCCATATCATGCCATTGAGTGATATCTAACGGGAACGCATCTCCTTCATGTGTGTCATTATCTGGGTTGTAAGAATAAGGTCCCTTGTAGCCATCGCCATCGATATCCTCGGCTAATGCTGCTTCATCTAAGCAACCATTGCTAGGAAGCACTGGGAGTCCTTGCTCGGTCCCAGGGCATTGGTCCATCAAATCGTTAACTCCGTCTCCATCGGTATCTTTCTGAGCAAGATTACATCCATTCGCATCAATTGTTAATTCTGGATTGGAATCGGGACACAAATCAAATGGGTCGAATATTCCGTCTTCGTCTGAATCTACTTCTTTTTGGCTATCTGAGCATCCAATCTCGTCTACTGATTCTCCAATCGGTGTATCGGAACACATATCATCGGCGTCGGAGACATAATCTTGGTCGCCATCTTTTTGATGGTCAGAACACCCGTTTCCATCTACTGCTTCACCTATCTGTGTATCACCGCAATCATCAAACTCGTCTGCAACTCCATCTTGATCAATATCAGATTCTTCACCCAATATTGGGCAGCCGATTCCGTTTGTACCGTTGATTACACCGAATTCATATGGACAATAGTCAGGGTCATTACCAGTTAGGCTGTCACCCCAACCATCACCATCTGAATCTGCTAATTGCGTTGGGTCATCAGGGAAAGCATCTGTTGAATCCTCTCTTCCATCATTATCGGTGTCTGTGCAGCCATAATATGGCACTACAGCCCCGGCTGGGTCTACTGATGAGGTCGAGGTCCCTGCTAAGTTAGGACAATTGTCCAAAGTCAAACCAGCACGGTTTGTACCATCTTCGAGAGCGGTCCAATTATTTGGATAACTATCTCCATCTGTATCATTGGCTGCTGCTGGATTTGTGGGATATTTGTCTGGGAGTGTTGCGTTATCTGAGGAATTGTCACCATAGCCATCACCATCAGTATCTGCCCATTGTGTGCGATCTTCTGGCCATAAATCGGCTCCGTCATCAGTATTCCATTCACGGTGGGTCCCAAAATCAGATGGATCAGAAACACCATCGCCATCAGTATCTACACAACCAAGTCTGTCAACCCAAGAAAATCCTTGAATCCACCAACATTTGTCACCAAATTCATGGTCGGATTCATTGTCGCCATAACCATCATTGTCATTGTCTTCCCATTGCTTACGGTTGTAAGGGAATACATCTGGAGTATTCGTTTCAAGTTCACCTAATACGGTCACATCACAACAGTCTGGGCCATGATTGTCTCCAAAGGAATCCCGGTCCGTATCTAAAGCTTGTTTCCAATTTGTAGGGTACCTATCACCAAGTACTCCATCATCAGTCCAGCCATCTTGGTCTAAATCATCACAGCCCAATTCGCCCCACCATGAAGTTCCATCATCGGTCCCACAATCGTCTGCTACATCTGACCAGCCATCGCCATCCCAATCAGCACAGCCACTCCTATCGTAGCTGGAACCTCCAGGGGTAGACGGGCATTCATCTGGAGAGGGCCCTAATGGATTATCTCCAAAGCCATCTAAATCAGAGTCGGCCCACTGGTTGCCAATCTGTGGTTTTTCGTCATGAGAGTCTGGGACTAAATCCCTATCTTGGTCACTAACAAACCTCATCGCATAGAAATCATCGGTCGAGGATTGTGAATAAGCAAACATCAGTGTGCCCTCAACTTCATTCAAAGGAACTGTAGAGTGCGTTATAATTGAAGGGAATGCTGTTGAAACAACTGGTGATTGAGTAATAATTGTTGAATTAATTGTTCCAGTTGTCCAAATTAACTCATTATTTCCATTTGTACTCGTAGCATGCCAACGTTGATTTTGGCCCTGGAGTATTTGATGGGTAGAATTTGTATCTGGTATTTCCATTGAGTAATGGTCCCAAGAACCGGCTCCGTCCTCAATTAACAGCCCTTGCACCGTATTGTTTGCATCAAACAAGATTACTTGGCCGTCCATTGCTAAACTATGTCCCTGGGTCTCTCCCAATAGCCACAATTCCTTTGCTATTGACCAGTTGTAACCGGGCAGTAGTTCGAAGACAGTTAGTTTATCAGAGTCCATAATGGATATGACTAACTTTTCATCCAATTCTGAAATTTCAAATGAGGAACTCAAATTCGCATTAACCAAATCAGTAACTGTGGTAGTACTATTTTGATATTCTACTACCTGAAGCATAGTCGAATTATTTGAAACTGCAATTTGTGCAAATATGAGTGTGTCATCACTGTCCCAAACCGAATCAAAATCATCACCGATTGTTGTATTGAGAATTGAAATTTCATCCCAAGTTCCATTCAAGGTTGCAAGTCTAACCATATGGTCGTCATCATCAACATATACCATTCTAGACAGATCATTTGAATCTACATGCATACCTAGTGGATACAATAAATCGATGTTTGAACGTAATGTTGAGGTGGTAAAGCCAGTTGCTGTTTCTTCAGTATAGAATATCGAAGAGAACGTTGGTGATGCGTGTCCTAAGCGCTGGTTACCGCTTGAATCCGTAAATGAGCCCAGCGAAATCCCGAGGCCTGTGCCAGAATTTAATTGCGATTCAATCGCAGTATTGCCTGTTAGAGTCAAGGTCATCAGATTACTAGAAGAGTGTAAGAGTACCAATGGTTTTCCAGCATTCGAGATCCCCATTCTTGCAACATCCGCATTTGCTAAATCTCGACTCACCCAGCGGCCAGATGGTGTTCCGTCAGGTGTGTTTTCCAAGAGAATAAGGCTGGAATCTGAAAGCATAGCCATTATCGAAGGACTACCACGTAGAGGGGTGCTCATGTCAATACCGATTACTGGATGGTCGAAATCAAAATCAATAAATTCCCAATCTCTTTCTGACATTATTGTCAAAACAGGGCCAAAAGCATCCCCACGCGTTAAATCTCTAGATGAATAGAGGATTTCTCCCATCCCATCGCCATTAAGGTCGAATCCTGCTAGAATGTTCAAACCTACATTTTCATTGCTTGCACCTTGAGCAAATAGTTGTGTTTCACTACGTGGACCTGTTGCAGAGCCAAGGTATAAGTCAACTTTACCTGATTTAGAACTGGAAGGCGCCATCATCAAGAAATCATCAAAACCGTCTTCATTGATATCTCCTGCAGGAGAAATTGTTTGACCCAGTAGTGCATTTGCGTAGTTACCAGTAGTGGTCCAATTTGCGATTGGTCCAGAACTTGAACCATCCCACATGTGAACTTTACCAGATTGGTATAGCGTGGTTGATGCATATAATTCGCTGATTAATACATCATCATAGCCATCGCCATGGACATCACCTACGAAGGCCATTTCAAATCCATATAATCTTCCTTGGGTTGAAACACTGTGAGTGTCAGACGGAGTTGAAGCCATGCCGTCTATACTACCAAGGAAGAACTCCACTGAAGAATATCCAGTCGGGCTAAGTTGGTCTCCTGTATTGGAAACCACCATATCGAGATAGCCATCTCCGTTAATGTCTCCATCTCCAATGACTTGACGACCAAACATTGTTCCAGATTCCGTTTGAGTAATGTTTGCATGGTGCACCATCGAGGTTTGGTTTCCCGAATAAATTACTACCATGCCATTCTTTGACAAAGTAGGTTGAGCGTTTTCTTCAATCATCTTATTTGCTACGACAGCTAAATCATCGCATCCATCAGATTCCACATCACCAAGTGATGTAAGAGACATTCCGAGGTTATCATCATCACTTCCATTCATTTCCCACCAAACATTGTTTGACATTCCTGAACTGGTACCAAGTCTAATTGAAATGTAACCTGAATTATTAGTTCCAAGTCCTGCCTCACTAGATGCAATATCATCAATGCTGTCACAATTGAAATCACCAATCGCCAAGGCAGAACCTAGCATAGAATCACTAAGTGAACCCACTAAGATTCTATCTGCGAGGGCACCAGGTCCATCCGGTGAGCCATAGTGAATCGAAATGGTTCCATTTCCATCAGGATCCGTATAAACTAAATCGTCCCTCCCATCACCATTCAAATCGCCACTCGCCACAATACCTTCAACTGAATCATCATCATAATTGATGACCCATTTGGCATCGGGGTCGATTCTACCTGTATCTTTACCCGCTAGGCTACGAAGAAGAGAAATTGTGTTGTGGCCTAAACCATCGGATTTAGAATATGTTATTTGTTCAATACCATTTGAATCCAAATCCATTCCAATTGCGGAACTTACTGTGTTACCTCGGATTAGAACTTGACGAGTTTCCAAAGTCTCATTGAATTTGATTAAACGGACTTCCCCTTCTGCAGAATTGGTATACACCACGTGAATCATATCACCGGAATCAATTGCAACCTCTATGTCATCACCGATTGGGCCTTCATCTAAAATTGTATGATTCCAGTAGGCTTTATTGAACCAAACATGATGTAATGCCATGTCGGTATCTTGGAAAATAAGATTTGTTTGGGATTCTGAATCCAATGAAATCGTTAAGCCACCATTGAACGAATCTTCAACGATAGTTCGTAAATGCCAAGTTCTCTCCTGATAAACTGCATTTACTTCTGCTAAGCGTGCAAAGCGCAGGTCGTCTCCAACGTTGTAAGCAATTTGAATTCGGTTCTGAGCGGTAATACCAATCGCACATTCAGAACTCTGACCTGTTGCTAAAGTCTCTACTAGAAGTGTGTCAAAAGAGCCATTGAGATGCATTGTGTGCATATTGATATCTGTACCATTAATCGAACAAGCGTAACCAACTCCATCAGCAGTAACAACCAAGTCCACCGAACCATTTGAAGATTCAGGATGGATATTCTTATTCCAGTAATCTAAAACCGATTCCCCTCGAACTGTCCAACTTTTACCATCGACACTGATTGTATCTCCTTCCAAATCATGTCCAGACCCGCTTGTAAGGCCTATTGTTTGTGCTTCAAACACCTCATTTGGAGATAACTCCTCAGATGGGAAAGGGACCATTGGGCCCGATATTTGGAATATGAAAATGGAGAAAATTAGTATTGGGATACCCTTGTCTCGCCATGACATACTAACCTTCACAACCTCTATCCTACATTACTATTGCCAACGATTGATTGTACGGCCCCCTTAGGGGGCCGGAAGAATAAATCAAAGCGAACCGCTTGAAGTAGTGAATATAGTCCCCGCTACATGGCCGAGATGGTGCTGGTTGTTGCTGACGGTGAATGGCCCGAAGCAAAGTTACTAGAAACTCTCCTTGAAGCAGCAGAATTCACAATTGCATTAGATGGTGCAGCAGACCGTTTTACTTCTTGGGACGCTGTAGTTGGAGACATGGATTCAATTTCAAATCCACAAGATTTCAAGGGAGATTATAATCCTGAAAATACCGACTTGGCTAAAGCTCTAATGATGTATGAAGTCGATGCCGTGGTAGGTATATCTGGAGGGAGGTTAGATCACCAACTTGCAGCATATGCTGCATTGTTTGAAACCAAGTCAGATGCGATTCTATATTTCGATGACTGGCGAGCGTGTAGAGTAGGAGAGTCCGGACTTGAAATCGAATTAGAAAAGGGAACTATTTGTTCGATTATGGCATTCGGTCATGTCGCTGAAATTACACTTTCTGGTGTAGAATTTGAACTCGATTGTGAAGATATTTTTACCGGCACCAGAGGTGTTGGAAACACAGTTACTGAAGACGAGGTAAAAATCTCTCATAAAGCAGGAGACTTGTTATTCATTTGGGAGGCAAATGCGCCCTAATGTACCGTGAGTATTCCTCGCCACCATCCCAAGTTACCGCTCTTTCATCAACTCTCGATGCCGCAACTGTTGCTTCATAGCCGCCCCAATCTTCAATCAATTTCAGTTTCCATGCGGCTTTTGCAGAATGGCCAGGTAGGAGAGTTCGCCACATACTCGGGATTCTTCCCGGTGTGATGAGGTTTACTTGATCAACTATCGAGGTAGTGCAGGTTTTTCCAAATGTGTGGTACCATTCGGGTTTTTCAGCAAGCGAATTTAATCTGTCACATAAGGCATTGAATAGAGCCTTATCTTTTCCAGGAGGGGTTTGAACTCTGTAAAGGTGCACTTTGTGCTTTCGCGCATTCGTTCTAAGGTGTAGTGCATCTCTCTCTGTAGCTACTAAGAGGTACAATTCATATGCACGCCATAGCCCTGTCCATGGATGATATCTCTCTCCAACTTCTCTTCTAGTTTCAAATGAGAATGAAATGAATTGGCCATCGCCGAATTCGAAAGTAATCATCGTATGAGCAAGTGCCTTAATTTTGTGGAAATGGTCTATGACATACCATATGTCTACGATATCATCAAGATCTACTTCCGAATCTATCCATTTTGGGTCACGGTCTTTACTATCGCTAGACCAAGTGAAATCTCTAACATTCTTGATGGTTACTTTAGAGCCCTTGTAGGTTGCAACTCCATGATGGGCGCAATCTTCTACCCACTCCTTATCCAAACCTGGCTCTAATGATTTTAAGTGCGTATAACGCTTCCACATTACTTTAGTAAACAGCATCAATAAAGATAATCCACTAAAAATTATGACCCAAAAGGCGATATCTCGTAACATTTCACCACCTCTTCCAATTTAGTGATGAGCGGTCCCACCAATCAACTTCACCATCATCATGGCGGCGCCATAGCATTCCGTTTTCATCTAAATGAGTAGGAAGCCCTTCTGCGTCAGGTTCTCCAATTTCATCAAGCATACTGCTCCCCATATGCTCATCTTCAGGACCTCGCATCATCAGAACAAATACTGCAAGTCCTAGTACTAATGCGAGAACACCTATCCCCCATAATCCAACAGTTGAAGTTTCAGTTTCACTACCTTCTGAGAGTACCGGTGCATCTACATCCTTGACTTTGCTAGGAGATGGCATTCGAATTAGCATAGTTCCACCAGTAGTGCGAATCTCTTCATCATTGGTTACAGTAAGAAGGATTTTGTAAACACCAGAACTCCATTTTGAACAATCTAAAACGCTTGCATTTGAGGTCATTCCAATCGAAGGAGTTACCGTCCACGTCTTTTGATAATCATCATGATTTTCTCCTACCGCTTGGAGATGAGTGATTGTACAAGGAGTTCCTACAAGTTCTTCGTCACCATTAATTTCTATTGTAAAATGCGAAGGTGGTTTGTTGACAATTACTAATTCAAGCGAGTCGGTAGTAGTTTGTCCAAGACCATTCTGATAGGTTTCGCTCACAATGTAAGTACCTGCAGGCCAAATACTGCAGTCTAATTCAACATCTGTATCTAAAGCTTTGAATGGAGTGCCAATAATCGATCTAGTTCCATCATAGTTCCATCGTGGGCCTGTTTCATCGACAAAGTTCCTAGTTATTTCACAGGCGTCTCCTGTTTGCATTATTTCAGATCCAGACAATACTAAATCGATTGAAGGAGTTGCCAATGCTGGACTTAAATCAAATGTTCCAATATTAATTGACTTTAGCAAGCGGCCATCTATGTCGCTTATTTCTAAAGTCAAACGGTGTTCACCCTCTGCCCATGAATCATATGTTAGTGAAGCGTTCTCTTGGCCTTCAAACGACATGAATTTCTCATCGGATACAGTAAATCCAGAGTGCTCTCCGATTAGTGTTAATGTCAAATCCATCCATTGGTCTGTCGAATTAATCACCACAACTACGCGTACAGCATCCATGATGCTATCTTGATTACTATCAAGACTATCGTTTCTGAGTGCAACTAAATTTAATCCAGCGGCTATGAATGGGTCTCCTTCTTCCTCTTCAGCGGAAACTTGCCCTACAAATGAAAGCGAGAGCATTAACGCAATCAGTATCCATTCACGCATCTAAATCACCACCATCATCATTTGAAGTAAGGCCTCTTTCCAAAGATGAAACCGTACGTGAAGACCGAACTACAATTGCTAATCCTGAAGAGATGAACATGGAAATGCCCAGAATCAAGTAGGTTAGCCAACTTGATGCAGGTTCTTCGCCCATGGTGGAAACCGCTGCATTCCAGCCACCATATTCATCGGACCAACCGTCACCATCGGCATCTGGGCATCCTTGCACATCTCTGGTTGAAGTTCCTTTTACTTCTGGACAATCGTCTCTTTGCGAACCCATTCCAACATCGCCGAAGCCGTCCTCATCGGTATCTTCCCATTGCAACCGGTCGGTTGGGAAAGCGTCACCTTGACCCCAAGGGGAAGCAAGCCAATTTTGCGAAGGGTCTGACCAACCATCGCCGTCTGAATCACGGCAACCCAATCTATCAAAGAATGATTGGCCCCGCTCGTTAGGACATGCATCTCCCTCGTGGCCTTCAGAGTTATCACCAAATCCATCGCCATCTTCATCGCGCCATTGAGTAGGTTCGTGTGGGAAATTATCTCCTAAATCAGACCAACCATCGCCATCGGTATCATGACAACCCCAGCGGTCACCACCAGATGTTGGACCAAGAGATGTTCCTGGAACATCAGGACATATGTCTGCTGTAGTTCCTCTTGGATTATCTCCGCGACCATCACCGTCTCTATCATGCCATTGAGTTGAATCTGCTGGCCATGCATCAGCGGTACCACCTGGACTTGCTAACCAATGAGTCGTTGGGTCTGACCAACCATCTCCATCAGAATCAGGACAGCCCCAGCGGTCCATTGCAGAGTTACCTTCTGTGGCGATACAACCATCGCCACGCCATGCTTCTCTCCATGTTTCTCCATCGAAATATTCGAGGTTATCACCATAGCCATCATCATCGGTATCGTGCCATTGACTTTCATCATCGGGGAAAGCATCTGCAAATCCATCTGGATGTGAGATCCACCAATCATCAGGATTCGAATATCCATCCATATCTGAGTCTAAACAGCCAAATCTATCTGCCCAACTAATCCAGCCGCTTTCAACTTCCTCAATTGTACTGTGGGGGCAAACATCTCCCTCGTATCCAGAAAGATAATCGCCATATCCGTCACCATCTGTGTCTCTGTATTGGCTAGGAATAAGCGGAAAATCATCTACTTGTGAAGCACCATAGGATTGGTTATCACCCCAACCATCGCCATCAGTATCAAGCCACTGAGAAGGATTATCTGGAAAATCATCTATCTGTAAGGCTCCTTCAGTTTGATTGTCTCCCCAGCCGTCATTATCTCGATCAGACCATTGTGTCGGATTCTCTGGGAAGGCATCGGCACCATTTGCTGCAGTCCAATTTGCATCAGGGTTTGACCAACCATCGTTATCGCCATCTGGGCAACCAAACCGATCTTGAATTGAGTATCCTGTAATGAATGGACAAGCGTCCGGTTCAGTTGCATTAGCATACCAAATGCCAATCGACCAATTCATTCTTGTATCATTCCATGAGCCATCTGCCCAATTATCTCCAAAACCATCGGTATCGGTGTCATTCCATTGACTTGGAACAAATGGGAAAGCATCAGCTGACCCATTAGGATGGGAAAACCATGGTTCCACACCATCTAAACCACCAGGGTCTGCATCAGACCAACTATCACCATCGGAATCTAAGCAACCGAATCGGTCAGAAGTTGAATATCCTCTACTGTATGGACAATGGTCTGGCTCGAATGCTGGTTCTTGGTTGTCGCCATATCCGTCATTATCCGAATCTAACCATTGTGTTGGCTCTGTTGCAAATGCATCTGCTCCATTGTTTGGGCCCCAACCCTCATCTGGGTCGGACCAGCCGTCGGAATCTGAGTCGATACACCCTTTGCGATCATTTGTGGAATATCCTACTGTTAAGTCACAATCATCTTCATTATCGATGAATCCATCTTCATCAGTATCTCGATTATCCTGATTAATTGAGGGAGTTAAAGTATAATCGACTCCATCATTACACAAGCTTCCCTCCCCCTTAATTTTGGCATATATGAACCCTGCAGTAGGCACTGTGGTGGAAAGCGTGGTGGATGAACTAGCGTCACTCATCGATTGACTAGCAACTTGCGACCCTTGCGAGTCATGTAGTGAAAAGGCCGCATTCCATCCATCATTAATGCACCACCAAGCACCATTATTCATAGAACCTGAGAATCCAACTTGAACTATGTCTCCCTTGTACGCATAGATCTTCCACCAATCTATTTCATCTTCAGGTGAACAACCATCGTCGATGCAAACGTATCCATTGGTTGAGACGCCGTTTGTCAGCGGAGTTGCATTTGCAATGTCATTATCTGCGGAAACAGGGGGCAGAATTGCTAACAAGGACACTGCGAGGAATAGTGCCACCCACTGCCTCGCGCGCATGTACATGCATGCGAGGGGTTGGTTTTCAAGACAACCCCGACAAATCAGATATCGGTCGCTATCCAAATTGGCCCGCGTACTACTTCTTCATCTTCCACAATAATGAGGTCAGGAACATCAGTAACTACGTCTCCCCTAAGGAATTTAATGTAGCGCTGTTCTTCATTTTCCTCAAAGGGATGTAATCCAATATTTTGCTGGTATGCAATTCCCATCCATTCACCATTTGGCCCATGGACAGTTTCAAAGAAATCGTGCAGTGCGTGAACATCTCCGTTTGCTTGCTCATATGCAGTTACAATATGTAGTGGAGTTGGGTCTGCGATTGACCACTCAAAGGTATCGCCAAAGTGAGGCTCATAAATTCCGCCAACCATTAGGTACCATTCATCACCTTCAGTATAACCATCATCACCATACTCTAAGCCATACCAAGCAACTGAGACCATGTTGTTCTCACTTATTGAGACGAACGGATACATTGTAATGCCGCCACTCTCGCCCCAATCAGGTGCAACACTCCAACTTTCTTCCCAAGTATCTCCATGGTCATATGAAATTGCCATTTGCATATCCCACGCTCCAAGGTCTCCATTTCCGCAATCAGCCCAGATTACTACTACTGTTCCGGCCTCGTTGTTATTGACAACCGGATAGCCTTCTGGACAATTTCCGGTTCTAGGTCCAAGTTCTACAGGCGGAGCCCAAGAACCATCTGATGGCCCAGGCCCTGTACCCCGGCCATAGTCATCGCTAATTCTAATCTGAACTGTTCCTGAGCCGGAGTCGGCGTCTTCTTGGGCCACATAAACATAAGAGCCATTATTTTCCGAGGAAATTGTTGACCACCCCCCTGGCATTGCAAAGCATTGCGAAAAGGAATTCCCTCCGTTCTCTGAATGGTAGTACCAATATCGACCTGTGTCTCCAGTACATTCGGGAGGTGATGCTCCTGAATTTCCAAGATAGTGAATAATTCCATCGCCTTGGGCAGCAACCCAAGGGCGATCGTCTGCAGCCATAGTATTCATTCGCTGACAAACCGGGCCCATCTCATAGGATTCTCCGCCTTCAGTAAAGCGGTGCCACCAGTTATCCTCAAGAGTGGTGTCCAAGTAATACACTACGTCATTATTATCAACTGCAATATCTCCTTCATCACCAAGACATTCTGAGGCGCCACCGGTGATTGAGCCAATAGCAGAATTAGCAAGATTGCCGGGAGTTGGATCGAAACTATCTCCATGACCCCAAGTAGAACCGTTGTCTGTTGAGACCCAGAACCACGATGCCCAATAGTCCCATGAGGTCATTTCACCATCTTCACAAGCATACCAAGTATCTGTAGGGCCTCCTAAAATTGGCCCAAATGGAGTTCCCTCTCCGCCCCAACGCAAATCTTTGTGAGCGGTGATTTGCATATTGCCTAGTGAGTCGATTGAAAGTGATGGCTCATATCCTACCCCATAGCCGGCATACTCCGCATCTTGACCATTATCCATGTCAATACATTCTTCGTGACGAGGCATGTAAATGGGCTCGCCAAATGTTATTTCAATTGTATCTCCGGGGGAAAGTGGTTCTGACATTGGAGAATTTTGGTCTGTTGCCAATTCACCGAGGCTCGTTGCTAAAATCAAAAATGCAACTGAAAAAGCAAAGGTTATTCCAAGCATCCCATTCAGGATTTTTGAATCATCTTCTTCTATCAACTCTGCTTCATGGAACTCGATATCAATCGAAGGGATACTCGATGATTCGTCGGCCATAATAAGCACAACAAGCGATTTGATTTCAGACCTTCGCAGATTACCCCTTCTTTTCAATCGCTCGTTGGAAGACTGCTTCATATTCTGAAGCATTATTCTCATAGGTATATTTCGATAGAACACGTTCCCGTCCCAGTATTGCTTTCCCAGCGGTTTCATCGCTAGATAGCATCTCATTTACACAACGAGCTAAATCGACTGGGTCGCCTCGCTTGAATAATCCACCCACTGTGGAATCGACCATTTCTGTTAGCGGTTCTTGGTCGACTGTTGCAACAGGTGTACCACTTGCCAATGATTCCAATGGAATCAGACCCTGCCCCTCATAATATGAAGGATACACAACCAAATCTGCTGACCTGAAATGTTGAGCTAACTCAGCAAAGGATAGGCTGCTTTGAATGTGAATCGAATCTGAAATCCCAAGTTTTCGAGCATTCTTTTCGAGGCTTGCTTTCATGTGCCCTCGGCCCACGATTACTAATTTTGCACCGGGATTTTTATTCAATACTTTGGGCATTGCTCTAAGAAGTGTCATGTAACCTTTACGCGCTACTAAGCGGCCGACTGCTAGTAACATTGGAGTATTGGTGTCGGATTGGTGCGATAGTGCTGCTTCATCACCACAACCATATAATCTACGTATTCTTTCATGTTCTAATTGTTCAGATTCTTCGTCGGTATTTGATGGTCTGAACACCTTGTGGTCACAGCCCCAAAGTATTACTTCACAGTCAAAGTTTTCATCTGGTCTGTACCATCTATTGAATTCCTTTAGTGTTGATTGTGAATTGGCAACACAGATACTAGATTCTAAAATTCCTGCTCTCTCATATTTTGAATACCAGCCGGCTGTTGTCAAAATTGCAAGGTCATTAGGATTTCTCCATGTTGCAGATTCACGGGCTGCAGCAGCGCGTTTTACTCCTTCTTTTTCACCCAACCAAGAACCATGTAGACAAGATACAACTGGGGCGATATTAGCCTCCAGCCATTTGAATTCTCTTCTCTTCCATGATACTAAAGGAAGATGTGCATTGATCACATCAATCGGTTTTCTTGAATGCAGACGTTTCAACGCTTTTATTGCATTTTTACCATATGAGCGAGTAAAAGCCATTGGAAGGCGGGCCCAGCGAACAGGAATAACCTCAACGCCCTCTTGTGAAGGTACCGAATCCGAATGTGAACGCGTGATTATACTCACTTCGTGGCCCAATTGGACAAAGTGGCCTGCAAGGTGGAATACCACCGAGCCGATTCCACCCCAACGAGGCGGATATTCACCTGACACTATCGCAATGTGCATGTCGAACAAATACCCCACTTCGTAATATGATAAATAATCCAAGGGATAGGTGGCTTCAAATGAAATCCTTTAATCCACGAGTTATGGCGGACAAGTTACCTGTATCTGTCACAATCATTCTTCCAACCCGAAATGAGGAGGAAGCACTCGGTCCAACCGTGGATTCTATCCCCCGTGATTGGTGTGATGAACTTGAAATAATGATTGTCGATGGAAGTTCCACAGATAGAACACGTGAAATTGCTCTTGAGAAAGGAGTCCGTGTACATTTGGAGCCAAGGAAGGGGGACGGAAGAGCATACCGTACCGGTTTTGTTGTAGCAAAAGGAGATATTATTGTCACAATGGATGCTGATTGCACCTATCCAGCAGAAGTTGTTCCTGAATTGGTAAAGAGACTAATCGATGAAGATTTAGACTTCATCACATGTGATAGATTGACTTTAGCTGAAGACGGTTCGATGTCAGGTTTGCATGGGTTCGGCAATTGGATGCTTTCATTCAATGCAAGATTAGCATATGGATACGGCATTAAGGACTCACAATCTGGAATGTGGGTTTTCCGCAAATCTATTTTTGAAAATGAGAAAATGAGGCCAACAAACGATGGTATGCCACTCTCAGAAGAAATGAAGATTCTTGCTCGTAAAGTTCTCGGTAAAAAGAAAGCAATCGAAGTATCTGTACCTTATCGACCACGTGTAGGTGATGCTGAGATTCATACTTGGGGCGATGGCTGGAAGAACTTGAGATTCATTTGGATCAAACGTATAGGATTACACCGTACTCGAACTGAATGGGGGCCACTGAAAGATAATCCTGATTCACTCAATGGCGATATTCCAGAGCAAAAGTAATCACAATAATTGTGGCTTTTCTATTCGAACTCTATTGCTAAATGCAATAGTCATAGGTGCTAGGGTAAATAATACCAACCATGCCCATACTAATTCTACAATAAATTGGCCGTAATGGATACCTGCAACACCATCCATTTCAATGTAAGAGCGATGGTCCTCGCCAGGTGCTTCGGCAATTACTTCATCAAGGTTTGATTCATTGACCAATCCAAGGTCATAACCCTTCGTCACAAATTCATATTCTAATTCTCCATCTATTAGATTAATCAACGAATTTCCTTTTGTGGTTTGATGAACTGTTGATTCGCCATCATCTTCCCTATCCAATGAACCTGAACCAAATTCCATCCCTCCAATATATCCTAAAGGAGCCAAGACTACTAATGAAATTATTATCCACAAAACTAGAAGATTTAGAATCGAACCAATAATTGCTCTATTTTTAATTTGGAAGAAGGTCAAGCCAAATATCAATAATCCAAGTGCTGAAGCAACTTTTGACAATAGTGGGACATCTTCTTGCACTTCTGAAAGGGGAGTTAGTTCCATGAAATCCTTTTCTTCTTCAACTAAATCCGAAGGAATAGTGGTGTCATTACGAGTGGTTTGCCACTGCATGAAGGTCAGAAAACCATCAACCTGTATACTACCATCTGCCCTTTTTTGATCGACTTCTAATTCGACTTCCACGCCCGAACCTTCCGGTAAGCCATCAGAATACGCGACTTCTACTACACCTGTGTACCAGATTTCAGTATTTACTGCCTGTATAAGCGAGACCAGTATCAAAAACTGAGCCCCGTGAAGGAGCAACTTGGCATACGGCTTCCCCTCCCTCATGGTGAGGAAGGAGAGCTGTTCTCGTTTCAATTCTTGCTTTAGTCTCTACGTGTGCGTAGACTTGAAACAAGACCTGCAATCGCAATCATTGTGATTGTCAAAACCGGAGAGATAAATGGCAATAATCCATCATCCGCTGCTTCTGCTGTATTATCGCCACTATTTTCAGACGGTCCGCCAGCTTCAGGAGAATTGTCTGCAAGCGATTCTTCGATTGCATCCTCTATAATGTCATCATTATGTGCGGTTAAGTCAACAAGATCTTCGAGAGTAGAGTCATCTTCAATATCTGCTTCTTGAGCAATCGCTTGCTGTCCGGAGAAGTATGTCAGGGATACCGGAGATGGGGCATCTCCATAGGAATCCGACTCTGGTCCAACTAGAGTGTACCACATGTTACTGCTATCAGTAGTTACAACCATCTGGAATCCAACAACCATATTGTTTGTATTATCCCAAAGGACAAACATGTCGCCATCATCGTATGCGATATCTGCTTCATAATCTTCAAGGCGGTACTCTAGGTTACTACCAAAATTCTCCATAACGTTTTCAAGAGTGGATTCTTCGAATCCTTCAGCAATAGCAATGACCAAATCACTCGGATCCATCTCCTGAGCAATGTTGAAACATGTAGTTGCGGAGTCGATAGGTGCTGCTGCACTAGAACTTGATACATCCTTTAGTTGTGCAATAACACAGTGCTCTCCCCACTTAGATGAAGACATGTAATCGGAGTCCCAGAAATATGTCGTACCTTGTTGAACTACCAGCGATGTTGCATCCTGAGTGTTTCCATCCGAATCCTCCAACACCAAGAATACCTCGTATTGTCCATCGGAATCCAAGTTCCATGCTTCAACATTAATTCTGACTTCATCTTGTCCTTCAGCCCTAACCTCTAAGAAAAGTTGGTCACTCGAATCACTAGACTCATCATCTCCACCCATGCTCTCAACAATTTCAGAAACAGAATCTTCAACCATATCTGCAAGAGTTGGTGCGTCTTCAGAACCCATGAATGCATAATAGAATAGATTTGCAACATGGCAAGTCATTCCAAATGGAAGCGGAGAGGTGTATGCCTGCATAACCTCGATTTGCTCACCATCAGTGGTAATCATCTGAGTGCCTTCAAATAGTTCCATTCCCATTTCGCACTCGAAATCTTCGTCGAATGCACCAGTGTCAGTCTCTGAATCACTTGCAGAGACATCCCACTTTCCTTCAGGTAATCCCATCTCTTCAGCAGGTAGGCCTGTTAATTCGAAATTGAATCCTGTAACGGTAGAGAATGTACCTGTGTGTGATTCGACTTCATCCCAGATTTCACCATCACCTAGTGGGCTAGTTCCATCTTCGTAGTGTGTCCAATCTAGGGAATTCTGGTAATCATCATCCCAATCGAAATCATATGTGCAATGGTATTCACCGTACTCGTAATGTTCACAATAAGGGTAATAATACCAATACTCTTCACCAACTCCTGGTGGATTGGTTCCATCTTCATAATTGGTATCGTATAAGTAGTACTCCCAATCATATTCATTGCCGAAATCATATGTACATGCATACGCATCCTGTCCTGTATTGTTGTAATATTCACAGTAACCGAACCAGTAGCTATAGCCCGGACCATAGCATTCCCATTCATATGAGCTCCAATCACAACTGTCAGCATCAGTCAAAACTGTCCAATCTGCATTGACTGTTTCGATTGTATGACATTCATATTCCCCATAGCTGTAGTACCATTCGCAATTTGTATCATCTTCATCTAATTCATACCAATAAACGTAATCATCATCGCTTTCACCAATACTCCAATACAGGTCATCTCCGCCTTCTAAGGCAGACATTGCTTGGTACAGAGTACTTGCTTCAGAATAGACAACTTCGCTTTGTGCATTGGTAATAGCATAATCGACACCCATCTCCATGCTAATATCAAGAGGCATTACCGATTCGCCATCTTCTGCTTCTAAATGACCTTGAAGGCCAAAGAATACAGATTGTTCTGTTGCCATAGACATATCAACATCGTGGCCATAAATTAGCCCATCAACGTCACGGTATTCAACATAATATGCATCAATATTGACTATTCCTTCAGAGCCTCCAGAAATTGTAAGATCCCATCCAGCACGAGCATCTGACCACTCGCTGATCATAGCCATGTCCATTAATGCCCCATGTCGAAGGGTCAATTCTGTAACGTGCTTTGTTACTTCTACTGAGCCAGTACCATCAGGTGGATTCAACATCATAGTTCCATCTTCATATTGGTCGATAACCATAGAGGATGTTCCTGTGATTTCTTCGAGGATTAACATCTCGATCCCAGCATCATCAGCCGACTGCATGACATCTGCCAGGATATCATCCAATGGCAATCCAGTCATTGATTCAAAATCATCATTCATATTCGACCAATCATATTCTACACCAAATGCAAAATGTTCAGTTGTTCCATCTTCTGCAACTGCTCCTTGTGGCAAAACTGATGCGCACAAAAGGACGGCTAGCAAAACGGCATTCATTCTAGAGAAACTCTTACTCATGTTTCAACCTTTGAACTTCTTGGTAATAAATGTATTACCTACTAAAATATCCCTATAATTCTAACTCTTCTTCTAGATATTCTTTAGAATCGGTTCCAAACACGCCCCAAGAATCTATCAAATCAATATCGGCCAAACGTTTTCTCCGTCTTAAAATTAACATAGCAATAATTGACGATAATAGTATGAAACCACCAATTACACCAGCGGTTACATACAGGGAGGTAATGTCATTGTCTTCTTCGACAAACTCGATATTGATACTCGTGTAATCTAAGTTTTCTCCATCAATTGCTGTAACTTTAACTTGAGCACTGCCTGTCTCGCCAGGCATTATTTCTATTTTTCCAGTCCAGATTCCATCCCCGTTTTCATCGGATAAGTTGAAACTCCAGGTTTGCAGATTCTTGGTTATCGTTGCATTAATTTGCTGAGTAGTACCATCTGGGTCATTCAGTTCAACTGAAACTTGTATAGTAGAACGTTCATCGATTAAAACTGATTTTGGTGAAGCTGTTAGGTTTGAAAGGTCTGGACTACTGGAAGCAACTGTAATGTTTAGATGGGCTTCAGTAATTCCGCCTCTTCTATCCTCTACAAATAGAGACACATGGTGGACACCAGGTGCTAAACTTGTAGAATAGTATTCATCATTAGAAATAACGGTTGGATATATTTCATCGGGGCTATAGATCCTCCATTCTCTTCGAGTGATATCATCATCGGCATCATTGGTGCCATTTGAGTCAAAAATTACCAATTCGCCCGGTTCATAGAATTGATTGTTAATTGGCGAATAGATTATAGCCGCAGGATCTGATTCTACAACTACCAGGTCTACGATTTCATCCCGTGAAAGTCCTGTAGCATCTAGAAGAGTGAATGTCAATGAATGTTCACCAGCAGCTAACTGGATTTCATGTATTTCCATGGGATTGGCATCGACTAGTATCTCGCCTGAAATATCGCTTACCAAACTGAATGTGAAGTTGTCACCATCGTAGTCAATACTATCCCTTATGTCTAATTGAATCAGGTCACTGGAATGGTAGCCGAGCGATAAATTCGGTTCAATCAGCCCCAGCACTGGTGCTGAAGCCGAAACCTCAACAGACATACTTGTAGAAACTGGTGAATGTATTCCATCATCGATGGTAAGAGTAATGTTATGTGAACCGCTACTCAAATGCCCTTCAAAAATCAGCCAATCCAGACCACTTTCTTGCAATAATCCATCTATATCAGATTGCCATGAGTAAATCAAATATTCAGAACCAGTTGCCGGTTCTTCTGGTGAACAATGCCACGCAATATTTGGAGGGAATGTAGAACACGCACTATCCCAATCTCCTGAGCCAGATGAATTGAATTCGAATAAATGGCTTGAATCGTAGGTTTCTCCAATTACTGGCGATTGGATGTTCGCTTTTGGAGGGCTATTCTCTACTATTAGTAATGTAGAATTTTCACTGGTCGAATTGATGTGTTCCATCCTTCCGTCATTTACACTCAACGTAAGCACATGGGTGCCACGAGAGAGATATCCATTCCATGAACTTTGATTTGAAATAATTCCGTCTAGATTACTCTCCCACAGATAAGTGATTTCGTCACCTTCAGGATCAATAGTTGTGCTAACTAAACTAACTTCATCCTCAGATAAATTTCCATCACGTGATACATTCATTGCAGCTAATGGCATTTCATTGTACAGTTCTACAGGGATTACCCATTCGCTTGGAGGATTAATTCCATCAGAAACCGAAAGTGTAAGGTCGAAATATGATTCCGACATATTTGCAAACGAAATGTATCCAGTTCCATTAACACAATCATTGATTTGTTCATTATTTCCTGGCCATGACCACGAACAAGTCAAAATATCGTTTTCAGGGTCATATGTACCATTTAGCCAGTATTCTACAGGCCTTGTAATAGGACTAATTAATTCACCCCAAGATGAAAGTGATGGGTCAGTATTGATTACAATAATCGGAGCTTGGTTTACCAATTCAATTGTACGAGTTTCTTGGATACAATTACCCTTGTCGTCACATATTTCAAGTGTGATATCGTGAATTCCATCAGATAATTGGCACGCCCATGTATCGTTAGCATTAGCAGTGAAAGGTACACCGTTACTTGGACCGTTTGGATATTGCCATGTTCCCGTACATGAAGATTCGAGGTCACCGTCTAGACTGCTAGTCCAAGTAAAAGTCATCAAATCGTCGTCCAAGTCCCATGAATCTGAGGCATTGAACAGAACATCTCCTTGCGAGGGGTAGATGTTCTGGTCGATTGGTGAATCCCAGATAAGGAACGGCGCTTGATTTGCCAATGGTAGGTGGCACCAAATTGTTCTATCTTCAGATAAAATAGTACTTGTAGAATTTGAAATACTATCGTATGCACAATCGATTGAAACATTCGTGTATCCGCTCTCTCCCACACTAGTATACTTTTTACCTCGCAAATCAGGGAATGTAACTGTTCCTAATTCACCGGTTGAATCCGAAATCGCAGTTTCTAATTGGTCAAAATCAAGATTTACGCCTGCATTTGGCACTCCATTTGAGTTATTGTTAATCACCCAAATATTGAGGTCCCAAGCTTCTTCAATCCATCCATTTCCATCAATATTGGCTCCTAAGTAATCAATATTTGATGGTTGATGTAAATGTAAATGTGAATTTGTATCAAGATTCAGTACATGGCTTCCTGCATCACTTAGTCCTGTCCAATTTAGTTCCACATTTTCGAAATCAAGCGTACCTGTACAATCGGTTGTGATTATGTTCCCAACACCAAATAATTGTCCATGGTTGGAAAGATTAAGACAACCTGTTCCCGACAAATTAACATTTGATAATTCGCTATTCCTCTCGACATTATGATCTGCATCCCACACAATACCTTCGTGATTACCGTACATGTCAAGCCCATTGATAACGCCCTCAGCACCATTAATTTGGATTGCAGGGCCACTATAATTCAGCCATGTTGAAACATCTTGGAGGTGAAATAATCCTCCTTGTACGCCAATATTCAATCCACTATTATCAATAGAAATCGCTGGACCAGAAGTTGGATCATGGATTTCTAAATCATGTAGATAGATATCTACTGAATCCGAAATAACGACTCCTCTGGTATCTCCTACAGAAGTACACGAAGTACAACTTACATCCCCAGAGCCGGATTCGATATCGTTGGCTCGATTGAACTCTAGGCCAGCATCACCATTATTGGAACTTGAAAGATTTGAGAGGTAGACATACCGGGCATCATCAATATGGACTCCAGAATCACCATTATTCCTCAATTGTATTCCATCTACAATCGTAGCAGCACTTTCCAAATAGAATCCTTCCTGACCGTTATCATATAGATTCCAGTCACTTCCTTTAATTGCCCCTCCATTGAGTGCAAATACTCCTGGTCCCGTAGAATTGGAAACCTCTAGGCCATTGAATTCAGCAGCGAAGTAAGAGGAGCGGATTGAGACTCCCGCTCCATCTGCGCCACTACCAGAACCGCCGGTATTATTGATTGAAAGGTTGGTAAACACGGTGGATGAATCTACAAAATATAACTGGACTCCTACTGCATCATTGTCATTTAGATATGCGTCTTCAATCCAAGCACCTGTTGCATTTATCTCAATTGTTGCTGTTGCGATTCCGGGAGTTTTGGCATCTAGTCCGCCAGTTCCACTGATTTCTAATCCCTCGATAATAGCACTCTGATAATTGGTGTAATTTGTGTGGTCTTCTTTATCGATTATTAGGGCCTTGTACATCGAATTAGTGATTTCTAAATCTCTGATTACGGCTCTGGTTAATGCCCCATCGTCTATATGGCGAATTATTGCGCCATGGTCTGACCTATCTACCAACGCGTCCTGAAGCAAAGGGACACTGTCTTCAACCCAGATTCCTGCCGCTTGTGCAAGAGTAGATCCTGTGACATTGACAATAGAGAGATTTTTGAATAATCCACCAGATCCACCCCAGATATTCAATCCACGGGTAACTGCATCGTTAACAAACAAACCATCGATATTTGGTGCAGAACCTGCACCAACTGACAACCCAATTCCATACCTCCAATATGTTGGGAAGTTCCAATCTTGACCGGCTTCATCAATGACTAGGTTACGAATGACTGGCGCCGCTGAATTGAACATATCCACCCCCACATCATCAGCATTCCAAATTGTTACATTTGCGAGATATGGGTCGGAGCCATAGATTGTAATTCCGTAAGTTGAATGAATAATTGAAGCGTTATCGATTCGGCTGCCACGACCATTAGAGGTTGAATTGAATTGAATTCCCATGTGGTCTCCACCGCCTGCGAAATCAAAATACACAGGGCAGGTTGCTGTTCCTTCTACTGTGATTCGTCCTTCGACATAAATTCTGACCCCGTTGGACATCGTAACATTAGTACAAGATGTAATTACTAATTCGTCAGTAACTGGAATTGTATGGTGATTATTCAGAACGACATTACCTGACCAGACAGTTAAGCCTCGGCCATTAGTTTCGCTAATGTGTTCATCATTCAGAAATATTGGTGATTGAGAAGAGAGCAATAACACAACTAGTATGCCGATTACGGACATAGCGTTCTTGCTCACCATAACTCTACACGAGATGCGATGACATTAGACTGTTACCCTTCTTAGTTTCGAAGCAATATACTGTTATCGGCACAGTCAATAGGGGGTTGTTGGTGGACCAAATAATGCCTGAAGCATTTATCCTGTTCAAAACTGAACCAACAAAAGAGCGTGAGGTGTACATGGCGCTTTCAGAGAATGAAAGCGTTGCCGAAGTGCATGTACTGTATGGAGAATTTGACCTTCTAGTACGTGTTTCTTCAGACGATGCAAAGAACCTAGCTGGAATGTTGATTCAAGACTTTCGAAAGATTACCGGAGTCCGTGAAACTCAGACTATGATTGCGGTTGATTATTGAGGTGAGAATGTGGCTACAGGATTTGTATTGATTACTACTAAACCCGGATGTGAACACGATGTCAGGAGCAGTTTGGATGCGATTGAACAGGTGTCTAATCGTTGGATGCTCTTTGGAGAATATGATTTAATTGCAAAGGTTGAGGCTAATGATGAATATACATTGACCCGAGTTATTGTTGAAGAAATAAGGCCGATTTCCGGGATTGTAGATACCAAGACACTCCTGGGTGCTGAAATCTAATCACAATAATTTGTGCATCGTTTCGGATGCTTCCTTTGCTGCAAGTGGGCAAAGGGATTGCTTCCATAGTGAAATTGATTCGGCTATAGACGAAAAATGGTTATGTGTTTCATATGAAGCTCTCAAAAACCAAATATTTGCTGTGATTCTCCGGGCTGAAGATAAATTGTTTTGAGCATCAAAACTCGGCAACTTTATCCGATTTAAAAGGGCAACTGCGCGCTCACCATCGCACCTTTGAACCAACGCGATTTGGAGCATTGTTGCCTTCAATCCAGTCCGAGAATACACATCCGAAACCAAACGCTCAAACGATGAATTATTTGGCGAAATTTCTGCAATTTCTGCTCGTAATTTAAGTGCCTGTAATTGAGGATCTTCGGCATGGGAAATAGATTCAAGATTATCGCGTATTTTCTTTGCTTCTGCCCAATTACTTTGAGATATAAACCATGAATGCCTAATGTGGGCTATTGCTACAAGCATAATTTTTTTCATATCTGTATCAATCTTCGATAAATCAATCATTTCTAGCAATTCTAAGATTCCATTTCTAGGACTTTGCCCCGGGATTCGGTCATCCATTCTGCGAGCTGCTTCCGATAAGATTAGGCGTGAATCTGCATTTGAAAAATCAATGAGTTCTGATCTCCCTTCTAGTAATGAAAGCGTGTATGCTAAATCCGGTGCATCACAGTGTGATAGATGTTCAGAAGCAATTTCAACTTCTCCACGTTCTATCGCAACCATTGCAGCAACCCTGTGTAAAGACTTGCTTGGATATCGGCTAATCGCATCACTGAGAAGGGTTGCTAATCCTGCACTTGAACGAATCATCAAACCTTCGGAGTTTGATAATAGGTGAGATTCTATGCTTTTTCCTGACCTTAAAATGTGATGCATTTCGATTAACCTTGCCAAATCCCCCTCCTTTTCAGACCAATAATTTGCTGCTAGAGCATGATCTTTTTCAGAAAACATAGTCGAACGAACATTTCTCACCAAATGATGTAATTCAACTCCACTTCCAAGCCAGCGAAGTAAAGCATGGTCATCTAATTCGAATAATTGGGCTTCATGCTGGAGTAATTCAGTTGGGACTGGCACTGGTAGTAAAGAGAGTTCATCTAATGCTTTTATCTCATCACCAAGGTCGCCAAGAACAACATCTCTTACCCATTCCTGCAAATCATAGCCGGCTTCAGGTAAATCCGATTTTTCATCGTGCATTTGTAATGCTAAGGGGTGGCATCCCAGACGTTCTGCAACCAATTTCTTATCGCCGAGATGGTCGGGTAAAAGGCCTACTGCATCAACTATTTCCAGAGGAGGTATCTCGGTAATTGTGAAACCTTCACTAATTGGCAATGGTGCACGGCTAGCCATAATCAAGTATTCTGATTTTGATGCGAATACCTCTAATCTACCGAGATGTCTCTGACTAACTTGTTGAACTTCATCAAGGATTAAAACTTCATTTTTTGTCGAATTCAATGCTGCTGACTCACTAGTAAATTCCAACTCCCATTCGCTAAAAATCTCATTGATATCTTTGAATGATTCCATCGTTGCAAACCTTACAGTCTTTCCATCTGCAACTAATTCGTCGGCGAGTTTACGTAAAATGGAGGTTTTACCGATCCCCGGTAATCCCGTAATTATCAACTTCTTCTCATTTTTTAGTTGGCCAATAAGAGTGTCTCTACCGCTAATCATTGTCTTAACTGGCGGGCGACCCAACAGTTCACCTATTTTCTTCTTCAGCGGTACATCTAGGTCCTTACATTCAGCACGACCTAATTCTGTGATGTGGTATACTTTCCGTTTCCGGCTACCGCCATCTATGACATGGGCCTTTCTATCGATAACTAATTTCCTGTTGATGAGCTCATTTAGTGGAGCGTTTAAGGCAGAACGAACGACGCCTAGATATTCGGATAAACCGGGTAAACAGATGTCGCGCGGAACATCCCATGATGCCTCTAGTCTCGGTGGGAATGTGGCAAGCCGAGCGAGAATTCTTGCCTCGGGACCTGTCACCATGTTAGTTTGCTATCGCTCATCAATGATGTTTCTTGCCCTTTCTCGTGTGGCGATGTATTCTTGATGGACCGACACTACAAGTGTAACATGCCGGTAAATCCTGAGGTGGTTGACCTGCCGGCAAAACCGGGCGTATACCTCTTTCGCACCTCGAATGGAAGAGTATTATATGTTGGGAAGGCCACTGTTCTCTCCCAGAGAATTCGTTCTTACTTTGCAATAAATCCAGACCGGGTAATGATTCCTGAACTTGTAAAAAAAGCAGATGACATCGAATGTATTGTTACCAATTCACCACAAGAAGCCTTGATCCTTGAAAGGCAATTAATCAGGGAGCATCGGCCAAGATACAATTCAATGCTCAAGGATGACAAATCATATCCTTATCTTGCTTTGACAAAAGAAGAATTCCCCCGAATCCAGTATACACGTCATCCGTCTCCAGAGTCATGGAAATGGGGGCCATTTCCAAATGCAGGGGCTGCTAAACAAGTTGTGCAACTATTGCGAAGGCATTTTGGGATTAGAGATTGTAAGGAATTACTGCCCCAAGGTTGTCTTGCAATGCACATCGGACTGTGTGCAGGGCCTTGTATTGAAGCGGGAGATTACAAGCAAAGAGTCCAAAATGTAAGACGTATTCTTGATGGAGATGCAAGTGATTTAATTGAAGAACTGGCTACGCAGATGGATGAGTACTCATCTAATCAAGAATACGAAATGGCTGCATCGATTAGAGATATGATTAAAGCGGTTCGAAGTGTTACTAGTCAACAAGTAATTTCATCAACTGTATACAGAGATTGTGATGCAATTGGAATTGGTGTCAAAGGTGACCTAGCAGCAATTGTAGTCATCCATGCTGATGATGAAGTGATTAAGGGACAAGAATCGTGGCCTCTTATTCACAGAGGTGATGAAGGAGATTCTATTTCTACATTTATCGTAGAGCACTATTCTACCAGGAGGCCTCCGCGGTTATTGTTAACACCGATACCTCTCACCGAAACTATTGTTCAATGGCTAAGTGAGCGCAGAGGGACTAAGGTCGAGTGCCGAAGTCCATCTCGAGGTGATTTGGTTACTTTGACAAATCTCGCAAGGCAGAACGCTGAAATTCAAATCGAAAGATTAGCCAACAAAGCAACTGGTTCACTTGAACAGCGTGCTGCTACTGAGGGGGCTGCACTACTCTCCATGGATTCTCTAGACCATATTGTTTGTTTTGACATGGCTCAATTACTCGGAGATTCAAGAGTTGGCGCAAGCGTCTGCCTGCGCAATGGAAGGCCAGCAAAGAAAGAATACCGCACATATACGGTAAAGGGGGCGGCAATGGATGATTTGCGTATGATGCGTGAAGTTGTTGAGAGATGGATTAAACGAGTCGAAGATTGGCCAGATCTGCTCTTAATTGATGGTGGAGAAACTCACCTAGCAATAATTGCAACTTTGTTAGAAAAACATGGAGTCAGAGACAGAATGGAATTGGCAAGCCTTGCAAAGAGGGAGGAAACGATTCATAGAGAAGGGCATGATGACTTAGTTCTTGACCGCAGGGGAAGGGTTTTGGTACATGCAAGGGATGAAGCGCATAGATTTGTCAATAAATTTCATCGTAAAAGTAGGGCTAGAGCCCGCCTCTCGGACCCTCTCGAAGCAGTAAGTGGTCTTGGGGCAAAGAAATTGCAATCTCTACTTCGCCACTTTGGGGGAAGACAAGGGATAACTCATGCAACCGTTACTGACTTGAAAACGGTCCCAGGAATTGGTCCATCTTTAGCTCAGAGAATTTATGATTCTCTTCATTAGTTCCAAGTTTCTTCATCCTTGTAGTCGAAATCATCGCCATACAAATCGAAATCATCACCACTAGAGAAAGTAGGATCTTTCCCATCACTCAGAGATGCGAAATCAGAATCTGTTAAGCCTCCCTTACCAGAAGATATGATCTTGGTATCGGCGGCCGCAGCAATTTGTTTCTTACGACGTTTCTTTTTCCGCCTAGCTCTAACACGCCATACAATCAAAGAAAGGAACATTGTAGGATATATCCAGATTTGAGTAAAGATATACCACCATGAAACCTGTATGCTAAATGTGAATTCGTCCCCTGCAATAAATGACTCAAGGGATAATGTGATTTTTTGTCTCCCCTCAGAATTAGTTCCGACTTCTTCCCAACCATTTGCAGTTTGGAAATTCTCTAATGTAATTCCATCTGGTAAAACAAATGTTATCTCACCACGTAGTTCAGATTCTGTTTCTTCATTCAATTCTAAATTTTTAGGTTCAATGATGAAGTTAAATGGTTCATCATCATTATCTATTACCAAACCGGAACCACCCATTTGAACGAACTGCAATCCGATATTAGTGAGTGCATTGCTGAATGAATTTGCAATTTCAATAATGGGAGAACTTAGAGCGGAAGTCACTCCAAGTGTAGGGTTGCCATCAGTAATTCCGCCCCAGCCATTGGTAACACCGGCTTTGAATGTAAATTCAGGTATTCGCAATTTGAGAGAGATAGGTGTTTCATCACCAATCGAGGTTCCAATACCACCCAGATTTTCTAAAGAAGTAATTATTTGGATACCCGATAAGTCTACTTCTGTAAATTCTTCTTCTCCGCCAAGTTCTGCTGATTTTTCATGTAGGGTTTTTGTAACATCTTTACCGAGGTTATTTACAAATTTTTCAAACCCTGCTGTTGTAAATTCAATAGGTGTTTTGTCATTCCCACCTGTATCGACATCATCTGTAATTGGTTCAGAAAGCCGGTCAGTAATATCAAATCCTAACCGTATGAGGTCAGAAGGAATAACTTCGAGTGAAACCGAAGTATTTCCCGAATTCATTTTGTCTAATACCTCATCTGGAATTTTTATTCGGTAAACATCTATTGTTGCAGAAAATGAAGCTGTTAGTTCTATACTCGGACCCCATTCATTGAATTCTAATTCACTAACATCCAAATCTACATCTAGGTTAATACAAGACCAATCTGCTTCATCTGCTGAACATATTTCTTTTCCATCTGAATCAAGAATTGCATGACCTGGATTGTAGGCACCAGGGTCCGCCATTGAAATGGAAGTCTCATCGGGGCCGTTACTTCTCTCAACCAGTATAATGGAAGATTCTCCAGTTGCTGCTTGCATCCACATTGGCATTATCAGTTCAAGAGTTAATTCAGCAGGAGGGAGGTTCGCAGGTATCATATTTTGAAGTAAATCTTGGCCAAATTCGGTTTCAATTGTGAGACCTGCACCTAATAATTTACGTAAATCATTTTCTTCTACAACATCTAAAATACCGGTTGGGTCATCTACTTCTTGCTTAACTAAATCGAGAAGATGTAGTTCAAAAGTTCCCGATGACGCTCTCAAATAAATCGGGTGGCTTCCATCCATTGCATTGGCACCTTCAATGCAATAATTCACATCTGTACCTGGTGGAAGATTTTCCGGACAGGAATTGTGAGTATAATTCAGCCCCCCTCCCGGTTCAGGTATCCCAACTGCTATTGATTGAGATACCCAAGTAGGTGAATTAATCTCAATATTCCCAACGCCAGGCACTGCATCTTCAATAGAATCTCCTACTGTATCCATTGGAAAATTATTAGTAAAATCATCTAAGTCGACCAAATCATTTTGATAAGCCAATCTAATTCCGTCTGAAGTAACCCATGGTACTTTGGCATTTTGAGTGACATCAACAAGCGAAATACCCCACTCATCCATAGTTGATTGATCGATATGGTTGATTCCCGCAACAATATCAATCCAAGCCGAGTTTTCGTCGGAGAGGTCTAGTTTTACATTCAAAGTAATTCCAGTATCTTGAGGCGTAATTTCTACACTGCTGGTTTGGGTAGAATTACGGTGACCAATTTCTACGTTTACAGGTTGTGAGATTCTTTCCCCTCCTATCTGTGAATCACGGTTATCAATCGTCCATTGAGCAGCCATATACGATGGAGTGCCTGTGCGAATAATTTGTACTCCTGAAGAATCCACATTCTTCACCGTTGCAAAATCGGGAGGGTTTATCACGAAAACTGAAGAGTGTCCTGGTTCGCTAAACAAATCAAACTCTGAGGTAATGTCTGAACCCATTACTAGCATTCCGCGATAGACTCGCTCCAAGGTTAGAGGGTCAACTGTTCCAAGATTAAAAGTGGATGTTGCAAGGGAAACACTGGCTGTAACAGAAAAGCAAATTGGAGGGTCGAATACGTTGTCTGAAAGACCTACTTCAGCGGCAGTATCGCTGTCTGGGTCATCACTACAAGTGGTAATTACACCAGAGTTAGAAATCGAATTTACATAGTTCGTTGAAATTGAATTTACTGTCCCAAACCCACTTGAAAGCAGTTCTTCAATCGTATCATTAACTTCTAGTGCGAGTTTTTCTTGAACTGTTGGAGTCCCTGGCCCTGCAGTTGTTTGGTCGAAATAGTTGCGAATCAAATCAGCAGGGGCGCCATCTTGTGCACTCATTCCCTCTGCAGCCAGAGCAGCATTCATTGCAGCACCATCCAAGCCGATAGTTGAACGATTAAATTCATACAAAGCCCAAGACATTTCCATATTTATTGTAGAAGTATCTACCAAATCGAATTCGTACACTCCCTCAATCCAATCCTGGGAGTTTTCGGTTCCATCATCGGATTTATCCCAAGTATCGCATGTCCCCCCGTTGATTGTGCATCCCTGCATTCCTGAAGCACTTGCTAAAGGCGTTAAAACAGATATTGCAAATAGCAAAGAGAGGAATAATGCTAGTCGAGACTTCATGCTATCATCTATTGTGTTTGCTGGGACATTTAACATGCTTTGCCTACATACGGTCAATTATGCCCACATCGTTTGCATTCCTATGTACGCGGATTGGGGCTACAGATGATTATGAACGCCTGAAAAAAATCGGCTTGTTAAATACTGATTTACAGCCGATGCCGTATGGTGAAATGATTGCGATTCCAATAACTGAAGGTGAACTAAAACTTGAGTTCCAACCAGTTGAGAAACATAATCCTCATTCATTGTTGAATGAAATTATTGTGAATCCACCAAAAAAATGGGAAAAATTAGGAGATTTGGTAATCTTCCAAGAAGGTACAGATACAACAGATTGGCCTTTACATGAAATTGCAGATGCACTAGGTGCCAAAAGATTAGCAATACAAGCGGAGATTGACCCTGGAATCAAAAGGCAATCTCAGATGAAATTAATCTTAGGTAGTGATGGCTGGGTAAGTCATAAAGAGAATTTCGTAGAATACGAATTTGATGCAACTGCAGTCATGTTTTCTTCGGGAAATGTCACAGAACGCAGAAGGATGGGGCAAATTAATTCGTCAAAAGAAACAATTGTTGATGCATATTGTGGCATTGGATATTACACTCTTCCATTTCTTGTAACTGGTGGTGCAAAGCATGTGCATGCTTGTGAAATTAATCCTGATAGTATATCCGCTTTAGAAAAGGGATTAGCAAAAAACAATGTTACAGAAAAATGTACAATTCATCAAGGCGATAATCGAATCTCTATGAACAAACTTAGAGGTATTGCTGATCGAGTAATTCTTGGATTAATCCCCTCATCGATGAAAACTTGGGGTCTTGCAATAAATTGTTTGAAGCCAAGCGGTGGAATGATTCATGTTCACATGAATGTACATGAAAACGAAATAGAAGATTGGGTGAAGAAAACAACTGAATGGTTCACAACAGTTAGTGGAAAAGCAGCAACAGCGACTCACTTGGAAAAGGTCAAATGGTATTGCCCACATATTCGCCATGTGGTTTTGGATATCGAAATATCCTAATTCAACTAGCGATGAAGGTGTGGTCACTAAACCATGTTTCTCCATTCGAATTCTCACTCATTATTCTCCAATGATAAGTAAGCCCTGAGGTCAGACTGCTTACAGAATGCTGCATATCTCCAACAATACTGGTTCCCTTTAATCCACAGTTAGCCCAAGCAGATTTCATCTGCCCGCCATCTGTTAAACCCCAACATATTGTGATGTTAGAATTAGTGCCATTATCATAGATACTCCATTCTAAATCAGCTGTGCCTGAAGAAACGTTTGACTCTGTTTGATTTTGTATAATAGAATTGTACTCATAGATTCCATTTCTTTGTGGATCCGTTGTCCAAACAGGCAAGTGGTCTAATGCTGCATGGGTTTCAGGAGCCAATGGGAAGCCCCATGCTTCATGGAATGGGGCGAGATTGTAACCGGTTGCGTTTGAGATTCTAATTGTCCATTCATTGAATTCGGCACTATCGCCACTTGGAGGATTGCTCATAGAATAATACTCAGAAAGTGCAAACGTAATTGGCTCCCAGCCGAACTCTTCCTTCACTTGCAGATATGTTTCGAGGGCAGTCCAAACACTCCATTGTGAAATCTGCGAGCCTCCGTTGAAGTAATTATCACGGCGAGTTTCTCTTGAACTATTTTGTAAAGCAGAATGGCCTTGACCAAGATCTACCCCCACTAAGTCTTCCATTAATCTAACACTGTATAGATTACAAGTCGCTTCGGTAGTACCTGGGAGAGTTGATGGCATCCACTGGTGGTTGTGGCCTAATTCATGGAACATACCCCAATCACCACTTGTGCTCATGTGGTCGAAATCGACTACATTTTGAACACTAGCAAGATGGGCCATGAATGGATATCCAGAATGCATCCACCCCGCACTAATCTGAACATCGAAAACGGCACGCTCGATTCTTGGCCAATCAGACATTCCAGAAAGGTCATGTTCCATCTGAAGAGCAGTCTCCCACCAATCCATCAATACATCAGTATTGTTTAGACTTCGAATCTCGTTACTTGGAACAGTCAAGATGAATGCACCTGACACTAATTCTGCCCATGGTCCGGGGTAGTTTCGTTGTGTATTATTCCATTCTGCCATTGTTGTTTGATTGTGAACATAGAGTGGGGATGGGATTCCTCCTTCGATTGTGACATTGAAATCACCAAGGTTACTGCCCGCTGGCACACGAACATATATTGGGCCACCAAAGGAATTTGCGACTTGGAAAGTAGAGTTATCTGCTTGGTAAGCTCGAACAATCTGTGGATGTCTACTGATGACATCCTTGTTCCATAATGAATCGCTATGTGCGCCTATCAGAATATTTACTCCAGTAGCAACAATAGACGTTGGAATTGTAATATTTACCAGTTCACCGGGACCTGCATACAAACCTGTACTAAAACGACCATCACTTCTAGCACCTGAATAACCAAAATTGGAGGGGAGGCCACTGTAATTTCCGTCAACAGATACTGTGCGCGTTATTCTTGAAGCGTTAGTTGGAACTGCCCCGGGGAAATCTTTGGCACTCGGATGAATGCCTAATTCAGTAGGCGGCAACTGTAGCATGAGGCTTTCTTGAATTGAGAGGAACATGTCATCGATTCCATCTGCGCCAAGGTCAAAGGTATAAGATGGTGAAATCTCTATCCAGCCAGTGGTATTGACTAATTGACGAATATCTGGCCAGAAACCGGGCCAATCCAATGGGATATTTGCAACGATTGTTTTGATGCATCCTCCTGCGTATTCTTTACCTTCAGTATTTAGTAAAGGTCCTGTTAGAATATGCTCTTCTACCGCTTGGAGGGCTCTTGCAGGTCGGTGTAGGTCACTCAGAGGAATAGTTAGGTCTGCCCCAGTTCCTATGTTCTGTGATGAAACAAACATTCCACTGGTTTTTGCAAAGTGATTACCGGGGTAATTATTGGCAACATCGATATTTGAATATGACCAATACCAAGCATGGCCACCCATTACAACCCCTCCGCCTGAAATCAAAAATGATTCAATTGCATCGTTTCCTATATCGCCATATGAATTCCAAAATTGAGCTAATATACAATCATAATTTCCAAGTGAAGTAATATCGATTGAAGTGGTTACTGAGTAACCTGCTGCAACCAGTTCATCCTCGAAATTGTTGTATGATGATACCACCCCAATTGAAGACCCATGGCACACCCAATTTACCGCATTCATTGACATTACAGACTCATTACCAGTACTACGAGAAACAAGTGATTCATGGCCAAAACCAACCATTCTTCCTTGGCCTGCGTGTGATGCTGTTATCAGTGGCCGTCCAGCCCAATCCATGCCTATCGGGAATGACCATTCTCCATGAGGTACAATCATACTCGGCCATGATGAACCATAATCAAGTACGCCAACCCCTGCACTCAAATCGCTTGAATCCGCATCGAGATCATGTACAGCTAATTTTAGATTAGTTTGGAAGGAGCCCCCTGTATTATTTGCCCAAATTGTAAAAATAGTCCAATTCATCCTACTCAACGGAGTACCAGTAATATTTCCTTCATCTAATACCAGTCCGATGGGTAGTTCTGGTTCAATTTCCCAGGTTTCAATCATAGGACCTTCGTTTATTACTTCTAGATGCGAAGTCTGATTTGATGCGATAGCAATCACTGGTTTTTGCCATGAAATATTTCCGGGAGTCATGTCGCTAACCGAGAGATTCAGTGTAATGAAAAATGAGCCTCCGGTGTTATTTGCCCAAACTGTATGAACTGTTTTTGTATACAGTTCTGAGGCGTTTCCATAAATTCTCCCTTCATCAAAAAACAAGCCAATTGGTAGTTCTGGGTTAATGCCCCATTCCACAACTACACCTCCGGATAAGGACGGTGAAATATCATAAGGAACATTCCAAACTAGGTCTAAATCGCCCCCATAGTCGATTTCAGAAACGGGTCTATCTACCACATTAATCTGCACAACTGTTGAAGTTGTTCCGCCTGAATTATTAGCAAATATTTGAAATGTATAAGTGCCAATTGCTTGGGGTATTCCGTTGATTTCACCATCTGTAAAAACTAGACCAAGGGGCAATTCACCAATACCCCATTCCGTAATTTGTCCTCCGCTCATACTAGGTTGAAGAGTAAACATAGTTTCATTGACAAAGCAATTGAGTGGCGAGTATGTGTAACCAAGATTGGAAACGGGATGGTCTACTACTAGAATCGTAATCTCTGTGGTTGAGGAGCCTCCACTATTATTTGCAAAAATTGTGTGATTACTCATACCAAGTTCTAGGGCTTGTCCTGAAACGGTACCTTCTGTAGAAAGAGACATTCCTTCGGGTAATTCGGGATAGGATGAGAATGAATTAATCTCTCCTCCAAGAACAACTGGTACTTCATTGAAGAGGACCTCGCCATATGTGAAAATATATGGTGAATCCGAATAGGTCAATTCACTGGGAATTATGTCTGTGAGTATAAGTTCAAATTCAAATATCGAAAAACCGATCGCATTTGATGCTGTAATGGAATAATTGTTTTGCGTTGTATCATATTCAACAGGAGTTCCGCTAATTACTCCTAGTTGGGAAAGGTGAATTCCCATTGGTAAATCTGATGAAATTGTCCAAGAATCCGGTGCATCTCCTGAAAATGAAGGGATGTATTCGTTCTGTTGACCAATACCCCACATTATTTTGTTCGAAGAATAAGTTAAATTTCGGACAGGTGTCAAATCAATGCAATCATTATCTCGCCAAACTTGTACCATTGTACAGTCATCAGGAGTCAATTCAACACGATGGTTTTCTTC
>JABIGM010000045.1 GCA_018650165.1 Methanobacteriota archaeon | reverse complement strand
CCCAATGGAGTCTCGCAATAAAAGTGGCCCACCACCTGCGACTAAACCAAAGAAGGGTCCTCCATCTAAGCCGGTAAATGTCTCAGTCGATGCTCCTGCAGTAGATATTTCTGATGCTATGGCAAAATTGAGTTTGAGTCAATTACCTGGTCGTAGCGAACATCAACCTGAAAGTGTATCATCGTTTGAATCATTACCAGGCGGTGGTGAATATGAATACCTCACTGAAGGAACCTTCTACTTTGGAGATAACATCGGGCGCTGGAAACTTGAAGAAGATGGTTCGTTTTCTAAGTTGGAGTGAGAACTGATGTCAGTCGAGTCAGAGGACATCAAGCGTGTACTGGCGATTTGCTTTCGGATGGGTGATTGCCAGTCATCGGATGATTTAGAGCGAGTTCTTTCATTTGACATGGGGTGGATGGATACCGACACTGCTCATGATGCTATCAAAGCCCTAATATTCGCAGGATGGATCAAGGATGACGCGGGAATATTATCCCCCAATTGTGAGTTGAAAAATATCAGAGCGCCCCTCGGTTGGCAACCCAGACCATCGCGGTTGACGGACCCTGTTGTCAATGAAGCATTCATTGTCGAACAACCACCAGTTGCAATAGTTCCTCAGCCTGTAGTCAAGCCCAGCGAGGATATTGTTGAAGGCGATCCTCGAGCAAAGGTAGAGAAAAGACTGATTCGCTATATTGCCAGGCAAGCAGGTATTGAAAGCGCAGAGGTTAGGCGAAGGGCGGAGCGTAAGGTCAAGGCTTTGCGGTACTGTACGATTTGGCTAGCGTTATGCTTAATCAGCCGTGAACAAGGTCTTGAAATGAGTACGATTATCAATTCACTCGCGTCGTGATGTATTTTCTGCCATCATCAACAAAACTGGTAATACAACCACTGTAAGTATTAGAGAAAATGTCACTGTAAGCGCAGTTACCAATCCGAATTGCTGTACAACTGGCATTGGGGAGAATAACAAAACAAGGAACCCGAGGGCAGTAGTTCCTGCAGAAAGGACTAATGCAACACCTGTTGTAGAGATAGTCTCTTCAAGAGCTTTCCAAACATCATCGGTTTTACTTTGTTCAGCCTCAAACCTACGCCACATATGAATGGAATAATCTATACCGATTCCAAGCGAGAGTGCAGTAACCATCACTGTGAGGACATTCCATTTGAGGGAGAGAATGACCATTGAGCCTACAACCCATAATGTTGCTAGAACAACAGGAGTCAAGACTACCAAAGCAGGGACCGCCCTTCTGGTAAGAACAATGAGTACAGTGAATGATACTGCAAACGAGATTGCAGTTGATGACAGTTGAGATGAATTCATTCCATCGAGTACATTTTGCAGAGCAACTAAGTCGCCAGTGACATACACTTTAGCAGAACTAGATAATTCACTACGCATTTTACCAGAGTCGTCTTCGCTGCCTAGTTCATTTTCAAACCACTCAACAATACGGCTGGTTTCACTCGAGGTTGAGGCATCAACCCTCACTTCAATTCTGATATGAACAATCTTATCTCCATCCAGATGAACTGTGTTTTCGATTCTTTCTGCCCAAGAGTCACCGGTGAATGGGTCTGCTACCGAATTATTTTCTGAGAGATTAACAAATGCTGCGCCCAAATCAAAAGACCCTGCATCACCCCGGCGTAAGTCCCCTCCGGTAATGACCAGACCATATCTTTCACCAAACATTACATCGTTGTCAACAGCGTCATACAGAACCTTGTATGGACCCTCATAAGATGGACTTGCATCAGTGCCTCCACCACCCACTACATCGTGATTATTGGCCAAATCTCCATGTAAACCCCGCATTTCATTTAGGAGTTTGAAATCTGAATTGATCTCCTCACTTCCTTCAGTAGGCTCCATTAGCACATAGACTACTTTCCAGCCTGCACTTTCGTAACTGGTATCGAGATTATCTCTCACTGACATTATTTCCATGTCCTCATCAAGGAAATCTGTCAAGTCGAATTCGGTTTCAAGGCCGATTGCTCCGATAATTGATGCTCCAGAAATAATCAGGGCTGCTATGAACACAATTGCTTGTTGTGTTCTCTGCAAATCTACCAACTTCTTTGCTAGACGTGGCATTCTGATTGGTTCAGCCGGTGGCTTATTGCTTGGCGAATCAAGAACTACGTGCAACGCTCCAACAACAACTGTTGCGTTAATGAATGCAGATAATACTCCAATTGCTAACGCTATACCAAATGTTTCTAACGGTGGTAATGGTGAAATTATATTTGCAAGGAATGCTGCTACAGTCGTAATTACTGCAAGACCAAGTGGTGTCGATAGACGTGCGCAGGATGCCAACCATGATTCTGCAGCATCATCCAATTCACTTCGGAACACATTGTACCTTCGTTGTAAATGAATAGAATAATCGATTCCAAGTCCTAGTACCAATGGTGCTACAGCTACTTCTAAAGCAGTAAATCTCGCACCTGAAAGGTTGAGAATACCATACGTCCAAATTAGTGCAAATGAAAGTCCTACAAGAGGAAATACAACACCTTTGACACTTCTAAATGCGATTGCAAGTAGAACTACTACAACTAATACTGCAAGTAGAATGAGCGTTGCTAGGTTGTCAAATGTACCTTCATCTATGTCGTGGGAAATCAGATCTAGCGAGGCCACGCCATAATTCAATTCAGACTCATCACTGAGTTGATGGAATAAATCTCGTAACTGGTTTTCCTTGACTTTACGCTCCTCCGTTGAGAGATTCGGGTCGACTTCCAGTATCCAAAGTGTAGATGATGCATTCATTATTGCAGAGCCATTCACTCCATTACTCTCAATCCAAACACAAATATTGGTACCATCAAAGTCCTTGTTGAGCATTCCATCAAGAATGAATTGAGCAACTTCTCTTTGCTTAGACACATCACCTGGGCAGTCCGATTCATTTACATCGAGAACCAAGTTTAGCATTTCTTCCCAACTTTGAACCTCGGATAATTGAGTGCCATTGGCTTCTTCATCTAGTGCTAATTGCAGAATAGAGGGGGCTGTAATCCAATTTTGAACTAAATTTTGCAAACTTACACTTTCATTCTGAACGGTTTGCAGGTGCTCGTCCATTATTTTGAGAGAGTCCATCTCCAGAATGTTTCCACCATCATCTCGAGTGACGTGGACGAACATTGGTCTTGTTTCGTTAGTAAAATGTGAACTTATTCTTTCATGGGCATCTGCTGATTCTGATTCCGGAGCGAAATCGGCCAAATCTGTATGGAAAGAAGGGGTGTCAACAAAGGCTAAATCGGCTACTAGGCCGGCGGTTAGTACAACTGAAAGAATTAAAATAGGCCAGGAATACTTCCTGAAGGTGGCTGATTGACCACGTAATTGCCGCTCAATATCAGTAGCACTCACATTCTGCTGGGGTCCGATTCAGTACAAAAGCGAGAAGGGTGGGAAAGTCATCTATAGTACGATTTTCTATCCCATTTTCAATAGCGATTTTCCCGAAATAAAGCCAAAGGTTCATGAACGCGAGGCTGGACGCCAGCATCGTTCACTATGCCAGTTAAGGTCCTCGCCCGCGATGCAAACGAACTTCGTGTTCGCTTTATTGGAGAATCTCACACCTCACTACAGGTTCTCCGTGAGAGATTAAACAGCGACAAAGGAGTCGATTATGCTAATTATTTCCCCGGCCACCCTGAATTAGATGACCCGGAATTCTTTATTCGTACTAACAAGGGAGTAGACCCCGCCAAGCTCCTCATGAAGTTGCTTGGTGACATCAAAGGCGATTACGCTGCTCTAAACATTTGAGATGTGTTAGAACATGCTTGTCGAGGATAGCCTCGCCAATTCTATTGGCCTAACAGGATACGCTGTTGATTCAGAAGGTATCGGCGGAGTACTAAAGGCAAGAGTTGCAGATTTCCGTGTTGAGGAAATCTCAACCAAAATCAGTTTGGACCCGAAGGGTCGCTTTACAGCTGCAAATGTCACATTAACAAATTGGGAAACCAATCGCTTCATTTCCAAACTGGCTTCAGCGTGTGGTATTTCACGAAATCGTATTTTCTTTGCTGGAACCAAAGATAAGCGAGCAGTGACACGCCAGGTATTCATTATTGATGCTCCAATGAAGCGAGTTTCTAATGTTAGTTTACCAGATGTTGATATCGAAATCATTGGAAGAACCCACCAAAAGTTGGGCTTTGGAAATCATAGAGGCAATCGATTTACGATTGTTGCAAGAGGTTGCTGCCATCCAGATGGCACTCCAATGACTGATTCCGAAGCAATGGACCATATTGCAAAAATTGAATCTACTATGAAAGAAAAATTGGGCGATGGCCTATTTCCAAATTGGATTGGCCCTCAGAGATTTGGTGCAGGAAGGCCGGTTACCCCGGTTGTTGGACGGCATGTTATTTCGGGGGACTGGGAAGGTGCAGTAATGGCATATCTCTCATTTGAGGGAGATGAAAATGATGATGTGTCCGCATTCCGAAAATACATTCGTGACAATGGACCAACTGAGGCAGCACTGGAAATTATTCCTCATTGGCTTGGATTTGAGCGGGATCTGTTGCGCCATATTGTTGCTAATCCCGGAGATTGGATTGGAGCTTTCCGTAAACTCCCAAATAATCTTCAATTGATGACTGTCCACTCACTACAGTCTGTCGCCTTTAATCGTACAATAAAAGCAAGAATTGATGCAGGGCTTTCACTCTCTACCCCAGTCAGTGGTGACTTAGTAGGACGTGTTGATGAAAATGGCCAGCTAGAAACTTCATCGATGGTATCTGTAGAGGAACGTACTCTTAGCCGTATTACTCGGAATTGCCAACTCGGACGGCTAGTCGTTACCGGACAATTACCGGGCTCTATTACGAACACACCTGATGGCGAGTTTGGAGAAATTGAACAGCAGGTCCTCAATGAAATGGGACTTTCAGAATGTACTTGGGAAGTAGAGAGGATAGGTCGACTCACAACAAAGGGAACACGACGACCTTTAGTCACAACATTCAGTGAATTCCAATATGAGTCGGTCCCTATTGCAGGAGATGAGACTATGGGCGAGAAATGGGGGGCTGGAGTCCAGGACGGGGAATTATGGAACCCCGAAGGCGCATGTATTAGATTCAGATTTATTCTTCCATCTGGAAGTTATGCTACAACTTTACTTCGTGAGTTCATGCGAACTCCGTTACAACAATTGTAAGTTGATCAAAATACAATTTGTATTATTTGACTTCAAAGAAGTCCCATTGATAGAACTTCGATTTCACCGGTGCCGGAAATAGCACGCATCTTTTCTTCGAAGATATCGGATAATCCAGAGCCGTCGTTCATTACAACGTGCACTTGAATGAATTTTAGTCCAAACGCAAGTGGCTTGGTTTCGCAAAGTTGGACATCGAATGTTTCGTCCTTCAGTGCTGTAATTTGTGTTGCGATATCATCAGCAGATACATCGTCAATACTAGAATCAGGCATTACTTTGTAAGTTAGTGCGACCATTCCCATAGAAATCACCTAGTGTTTTCAAGGCCCCTGGAAGCCACAAGCACAAACATATGCGACACCTTGGTTTCTACAGCGAGGGCTGCGACCAATGGATTCACCACAAGATGGGCATGGAAATGTTGTAGATCCTTTGTCAACCAAAGGGACTCCAGATGAGGAACAGACAGTAGCGCGGTCAGACATGATATTACACCTCAGTGCGTTTCGGCCACGACCTCTCCCTCTTTATCCTTGCGCGGCAAAGTGGTTCATCTCTCAATTACCATAAGTGAACCATTTCTACCCGTTGAAACAATAATTTCACCATTACGTTTACGGCACCAACCATTCTCAATTCGTATTATGTCACCCGTTTTGACCTGCTTTACTTGGTCACCCCACAATACAATTCCAACCAGTCCAGTCTCATCTCTGCCACATGCTGCGGCAAGTGAACCGGTGTAGTTCGCAGAATTAACCAAACGACGCGGATACCTTCGTAAAACAACCAACTCTAGTCGATTAACTGGTTCGTTTGGAAGCAAATCTACAACTCGTTGTCTAATTGCCCTTGAAGTCACAGGGTTCGTTTGACTTTTCATTGCAGACAAAATCGATTTTGTTCGTTCGTCCGGCTCGGAATTGTTTATGCTAGGCTTTGTTGGCATGAATCGATTTGGATTAATTCTACCATAATCAATGCTTCCTAAGCCACGTTAAAAGTAAACAATCACTCATTAAGAGATGATTTCTTACGGACACTGAACGTAGATTTTGCTGGCTCCACCTCATCAAGTGGCTCAGGCCCACCCTTGCGGTTTTCTAGTGCATACTCGAATGCAGGCCTGATATGCCAATCCGGACCTCTTTTTGGAGTGTGGAATTTACAGACAAGATATACTTCAGATGATGAGTTTCTACTTGCCATTGGTGAGAATCTCTTCACTGTTTGGAAATGAGGTCGCACGAGTTCTATCATCTCTTCAACCCCTACTCCTTGGAATAGTTTTGTTACAAAGTGACCACCATACTTGAGGATTGGAAGTGCAAAATCAAAAACATCTGCGACAAGCATAAGCGATACTGCTTGGTCTATGTCCCATTTTCCAGTAATATTAGGTGAAATATCTGAAATTATAACATCGATTACCTCTGTATCGATTGCATCGAGAACAGTTTGCTGGGCAAATGGGTCGGTAATATCTCCAATAATCAAATTTGCACCCTCAACAGGTACACACGATTTCAGGTCAACTCCGACAACTTTGCCTTTCTCTCCTACTAATTCTACCGCAACTTGCGCCCAACCACCAGGATGGCATCCGACATCTAGTACACTATCTTCTGCCTCGATGAGTTTGTGGCGATCTTGAATTTGCTTTAATTTGAATGCGGAACGGGCTCTATATCCACTGGCCTTTGCTTGCTTACGCCAAGAATCACGTTGATGATCTTGAACCCAGCGGTCAACCATTGTACACCCTCAAATCAATCGGGGAAGCACCTCCATGATAACTTCATGGACGGGATAGGCCCCCATCTGTCCAATGAGGCACATTCTGGCCGTACTCATCCTGGCTTTGTGCCTCTCGTCCATAACCACTGCGATTGCAGAAGAGAGTGTTGAGCAGCATTGGTTGAAAAGGACAGTACTGGTTGAGGAGCGAACTGCGATTTGGTGTCCTTCATGTGCCGAAATAGATCCTGAATTATCAATGGTTGCCAGATCACATGGGGCACGAACTGCCATTGTGGGATTGCATATTGATGATGCCTTTGAAAATAATGCAAGCCGCGCAAGAATCGAATACCAGATGCAGAATGATGAGACAAATTACGGCACACCTACCTTTTTCGTTGATGGAGTAAAAGCTGCCGAAGGTTATGATTCCTGGGCAGATGTCCAAAAAAAGATATTATCACAAGAGAGTAATCGGCAAGCCCCCGAAGATATCGCACTAAGTTTGGTGGATGGGGAATTCGCAATTCCAACTCCTGCAAATGGACAACTTACTCTCATGGTTCTCGAACATGGAAAAGTGGTTCCCGCATCTGCCGATAATCCTGGAGAGGATACTCGAGATCGAGTTCTAATCGGCATGAAGGTGATTGACTCTGGGTCAAATATCACAATATACGGTGACCTAGAACTTCCGGAAGTGTGGTCAGTTATTCTAATCCATGAACCGGTTGAAGGAGGAGAACCATACGGTGTTGTCGAAATTAGTAACCAAGTTTTGCAAGAAGATGCAGATGATAACTTGCTTCAGATTTTGGCTATTTGTATATTCTTAGGTGGATTGCTAGTATTTATCCCCTCAAACAGGCCCCCTAATTCGGAAGAAGAGTGAGATATTACCGCTAAAAATTATCTTTTAGTGGATTTTATTACTGTTTTCCGGTAAAAGATACACAAACCGACCAAAGGCTTGAAAAGGTTGGAGTGTAATGTATAACTATGGAACCAACACACAATCCCTCTGAAGACTGGGGCCTTACAAGTGCAAAAGCCTGGATGGTAGAGTATACTGTTCAGGTTGATGAAGAAAGTCATAGACATCTCTCTATGATCCGTGCAGACGATGTTTCTTCTGTTCATCAACAATTACTTCATGAATTGCGTAAGGCCTACCAAACTAGTTCAAGAGTTGATGTTACAGTGCATCGGATGGAGCCAATTACAACGAATACAGACTTCCTGTACTTTGAAGGAATCTATGCGCCGTAATCAATTGGAAGTATAGGTGATCACAATATTCTGACCATCTTCAAGAATTAAATTCTGATAATCCATGCTTTCTTGACCATTCACTGTCATCTCAATTGTTCCATCACGGTAATCAAGAATACCTGTGTTATCGAAGTGCACGCCCCATACATCAAAGAATACCTCTAGTGGCACCTCTTCAACAGTGTGGCTTTCAACATGTAATTTTCCTGATGCATCATGTGTGTGAGTCATATGCATTGCATCAGGACATGTTTCAGTGTCAATTCCAGTATTTTGTGCTATTGCGTATTCATCACCGTCAATAACAATAGTTAGGTATGGGTGGAAGTGCATTGCCATTCCATCATGACCGTTCAAGCAACTTTCGCTTAGTGGATGCATTTCATCAGAAGTATTCTCAAGAGGGCTTGTACTAGATTTGGACTCACCAAATATGTCAATTTGTCCTTCATACTCCAACAGTCCGACGAGTGATACAAGGCAGACTACGGTGAATACCATCCACCAGCTGCCTTCCTTCACGTTCATTCCTCCTCAGAGGCCAACTTTGGGGCGACATACCCGCCGCGCTTAGATTTGCGGTCGCGTGAAGAAGAGTTTTCATCACTTGATGCGCCGATTCCCCAAGCACTACTACCATACATTGAGCCTAGTCTGAAGAATCCGAATGTGCTTACTACATGCGCAACGTGTGCTGTTGTACAATACTGGCATAGTTTGCCGATATCATATTCGGCATATATCAGATAGAATATCATACCAATTCCAAGTATTCCAAGATTAGTGCCCACCTTTAGATGCATTAAGACCCAACTGGCTGTGGGCTCCTTAGCAACTGAGATAATAAGCCACATGAATAGTGCAAAGGCTAGCATTCCAACTATTCCCCAAGGTAGTCCAATGAATGGCATTGTATTCCAGTCCGAGTTCCCAATTACACTTGAGCAATCCCAAATGCCATCTGCGCTACAGAAACTGGCACCGCCCATTTCATTGGCTTTGTTGTGGATCCAAAGTGTGTGTGCTGAAACTGTAAAGCCTCCAAGGGCTACAGACAGTATTCCACCAAGTGTCCTGCCACGAGTGGTAGACAAACTTGGCCACTTAGAAGATAAGTTCATGGCTAGGCCTTCACCTAATGGAGACATAAGGAACATACCAAAAACGATTGGAATCCAGTGGAACATCAGTTGGGTATTTGCATCTAGTGCCATCAAGCATCACCTCTAGGAATCTTATTTTCCATTACATCCCATACTGTTTTCGAATTATCCTCAGGTGAAGCGAACTCAATCAGCCCATTTGGTGCAATGAGGAAGTAAGACGGTGTTCCACCAATCTCCCAAGCATCACTGTTTGAATTGTCATGGTCATCCATGAAAGGGAAATTTTGGTTGTAATCGGTTTTGAAATCTTTTATTTCTTGTTGGCCATAAGCCCAAGATTCAGGGTGGAGTGCAATTGAAACCGCTAAGAATTCCACAGTTGTATTGGTTGGAGTTGGGCGAGGATTATCGCCGAGCCACTTGTCTTGTTGTTCCGGAATAGTTTTCGTTGCAGCATTCTGACAAGCACTACAATTGGTATCCATAAATTCAATCATGTACCAAGTCCCTTCACCAGAGCCCTCAATCCAATCTTCGTCAAATGTATCATGCAAATTGAATGCGGTCCAAGAGTTTCCATCCCATACTTCGCCTTGAAGTTCAGGAGCTCTGTCCCCGGCCCCGACCCCTGTGTAAACTGGGCTCGTAGTTAGTGCAATGTAAGCGAGTGTTGCAAAAAATAGTACACTGACCATTAGCATACCATCGGCTCGGGCTCCGGCTTCGTTTGAAATATTTCTTCGCTGCATTTGTTCACCCCATTATCTCCTCGATGAGGACTCTGGTTGTGTGGGCCACGGCTTCCTCACTATCATAGTTGACCCTGAATCCTAAATCCTGAAGCCGGTTAATTGCAAGCATAGCCTTAGGTATGTCTCCGGCCCAACCACGGTCTCCGCCCGTGTAATCTATACTTGCACCAGTACATCCGGTTTCACGGATTACAATTGCTGCGATATTTCTGACACTACAAGTGTCACTGGAACCAAGATTGTAAAGATTGATTGGTGCGTCGGTTTTGCTAACTACCAGCAATATAGCATCGACACAATCGCCAACTTCCATATAGGACTTTTCTTGAAGGCCATTTCCAAGTACTTCCAGACGGTTTGGATCTGCTCTTAGTTTGTGAATAAAATCAAAAATTACTCCATGAGTACCACGTTCTCCAATAATATTTGCAAAACGGAAAATCCATGCCTGTAGACCAAAGGTTCCAACCCAAGAGCCAATTAGCCCCTCACCTGCTTGTTTGGATGCACCATACAGAGAGATTGGTAAGCACGGGCCATGATTCTCAGGTGTTGGCATTGGTGCATCTTCACCATACACTACTGAAGAGGATGCAAATGCTATCTTTCCAACTCCGGATAAGCGCATGGCTTCAAGCACATTGTAAGTTACTATAGTGCCTTCTTTCAAGTCGGTATCTGTAATCCTAGTTCCGAGTCTGATATCGGGATTTGCAGCAAGGTGGTACACCATATCGACGCCTTCCATAACAGGTATTACACTGTCTAAATCCTTGAGGTCAATATTGTGGAATGTAACTGCTCCAGAGTCGATGTGGCCTTGGATGAAATCAAGAACCCCAGATGACAAATTATCCGCTACTGTAACGTCGTCGCCTCTTGCAACAAGTCGGTCGACTAAATGTGAACCGATGAATCCAGCCCCTCCGGTAACTAGTGCTCGCATGTAAGGGCGTCTGCTTCTCTTGCTTTAATAATCTCAGTATCACCGTCTAGATTTACTTTCACGCCACCTCTGTTAGAAAAAGACAAGGACTTTTGACATTGAATAGTATTTTGCTGTGAGGTGGAACAACACAGCGATAACCAAAAGTTCCAGGAGTGATATAAATGCCAAAAACACAAAAAAATACCGAGCCCGAGAATGAACAAAATGCAACTAGTATGCTTGTAGGTTTCGTAAGGAAATCTAACGCAGGCCGTGCTGTAAAGTTGTCGATAAACACTAGTTCTTTCCAAGACTGTGCGACATACGTAACTAGTGATGGACAGACATATGTTCAATTGGTGATCAGCATGAATGCTCTTTCAAGCATCATAGATGGAAGCCGCGCTGTCACATCAGTAAACCATCTCAGTAACTGAGTTAGTTACTAACCCCCAAAACCCCGCCTGCTCGTCCTATGTGCTAGGCGAGCAGGCACCCCTACAACAGAAGTTAGAACTGTTTTGGCGCCGAATCACATATATCGGACCAGTTTTCGCGTATTACTATGGAGGAAGGCCCTGATACGCCCCGGCGAATCGTCGCGGGCCTGCCCATGTACAACGAGGAAGAGACCATTGGGACTGTCGTTACCAAGGTCCTAGATTACGTTGATGACATAATTTGTGTCGATGATGGTTCTTCTGATTCAAGTGCAAGAATCGCAGAGTCATGCGGCGCAATCGTTCATCGCCACAGGGTAAACCGTGGGTACGGTGGTGCGCTGAAAACACTATTCTCCAAAGCTAGAGAAATGAATGCTGATGCCCTAGTAATTCTTGATAGCGACGGTCAGCATGACCCTGCGGATATTCCGAAATTGCTTGCTCCTATTTTTTCTGGTGAAGCGGACTTTGTAATTGGAAGTCGATTTGTAGACGGTGGCGGTAGTGAAGACATGCCGGCTTACCGAAGGCTTGGAATCAAAGTAATTACTGCAGCATCCAATCTTTCCAGTGATCTTGGAATACAGGACACTCAGTCTGGATACCGTGCATTCTCAAAATCTGCTATTGAGCGCTTGCGCTTTGATGCTGAGGGTATGGAATTGTCACTTGAAATGCTTGAGGATGCACATGAAAAAGATCTGACTATTCAAGAAGTTCCTACGGTAATTCGTTATGATGTTCCTAAAGGCAGTAATTTCACAGCTCTATCTCATGGCTTTACCGTACTAGCATGGGCCATGATTTCTCTTTCCCACAAAAAACCCCTGCTTGTTCTAGGATTGCCTGGACTTGGTTTGTTCGCTACAGGTGCAGCAATGGCCCTAAACGCAATAAATGGAATTTCTGATTCAGTCGATGCAATAGTTGGCCCCGGCCTCACATCGATTTGGATTGGCATTCTGGGATTAGCGTTGATGGCAACTGGACTCGTATTACAATCGGCACGGAATTTCATTCGTCACCTTTTGGTTAAGGAATTCGGATGGGCATGAAACCGCCCCATCTAGCATAGCCTTCATGGATTGGTTGTGCACCCCACGACACATGGGGGAGCCTTCAGAGCGTATAGCGGAGTACTCCCGCCTGGCTCGAGAAAAAGCCGAAGCAGGTCTGGATACATTCTATTCTCAGATTCTTACTCAGCCCAAAACAACATTGATATTACTAGTAATTATCTCAGTCTGGCTTGGAAACATAGGAACTAATTTCCAAGACCAAATTGTTGACGATGTTGAAATTTTCCTGCCAGAAGGTGCTGAGTCTACTGACCTGCTATTAGAAGTGCGAAGTGAATGGTCTACAGATGTTGGATTTATTTACATTAAAACACCTAACGCATATGATCCAAGTATATATGGCGCTGATTTTAACGTCACTAATGTAGATATTTTACATGAAATATCTTGGATTGAAGGTGATGATGAAAAACGTGCACCTGGACTTGAAAACAATGGTCTAGACTGGGACAAGGAAGATCACGGAAAGAACGACGGAGTTCTTTGGATTATCTCTATTTCACAAATTATCAAAGAAATTAATTCGAGTGATGGAAGATTCAATCATGCTATGTGTGAAAATCCGGGTGAACGCCTGACTCAGCAATTAATTGATTGCGATACGATACAACAAGCACCGGGTGGAGGTGGGGGACTTTATGCCATTCCAGATCAACAGGAGAGGGTTGATGAAATCGTTAATCAGTCAAATGGTTCGCTCGATTCACTAGCTAAAGATACCAATGGCGATGGTATCTGGGATACAACTGCAGTATTGGTTGGAATGATTTCATCAAACCAGATAAGTGACACTGTCGAATGGGAAGATTACAAAGAATTCTTCACGCATGTAGACAAAGTGATAGACGAAGATAACCGGCCACAAGAATACAGAATCACCACTATGACACAGACGGGTCTATCCAAGATTTTGGAGGATGTTTCTGATGCAATATATTTGGATTTGCTCAACATGATGCCAATTTCATTATTCCTGACTGTGATAATTATCACACTACTTCATCGCTCTTGGAAGGTTGTAGTAATTTCAGGCACCCCTATTGTAATGGCCTTAGCAGTTACATTTGGAGCATCAGTATTGCTCAAAATGACATTAACTCCGATGATTATTGCCACATTTCCTATTTTGATAGGTTTAGGTGTTGATTATGCCCTCCACATGGTAAATCGTATCGAAGAGGTGCGGCGAAAAAGAATTGATACGGTCATTGATGAAAACGAACGAAGGCGTCGCAAAGGCCAGGTCCCTCTTGAAGTTCCGGATTTATGGGACCCGGAATTCTACCGCTCATGCGTGATGGAGATGTCTAAGACAACTGGAATCGCAGTATTGATTTCGGCTGCAACTACAGTTGTAGGGTTCTCTGTTCTAATATTACCAAATATTGTTTCAATCATACCAATTCGCTCTGTGGGAATGACTCTTGTTGCAGGTATTCTTGCAACACTGGTGTTCTCGATGATACTGGTACCGGTTCTTATCTGGTTACTGAGATTTAACAAGCGTTCTAATCCACCAGTATGGGGCAAAATCTCAAGACTTCCGGTAAAGCATTTTGGTGTTGTTCTATTAATCGCAGGGTCAATTTCAGTAGCGGGACTAATGTACCTCGACGAGATGGATAAACCAATTACTGGTTCGGACCAAACACCCGATAATATTGATTCAATGGAAGCGATGGTTGAGTACTCTAATACCTTCTCAGGTGGGCAAACTTCACTGTTCATCTTTGATGCATCCCAGCACGCTAATGACCAAGAGATGAAGATACGATCCCTTGAAGTTCTGGATGCTATGGATGCTCTTGAAAACCGGATTTCTGAAGTACCCTATACCAATACTACGAGTCTGATCACATTCCTCGAAGCTGTCCCCGTAGTCATAGTTGAACCCACAACTGGAATTTCAATTTATGATGGGAATTTGTGGGGCCTATTACATGAAGAATGCTGGGAGTCAAATAGTGCCGAGTGTGCTACTTGGATGCTATTGGATGCAACTTCAACGGATGGTAAAGGTAGAGAACATTTGAGGAAAGACATGGTCAATGTTGCCTATGATACTCTTTCAAAAGAAGTGCAATGGATGCTAACCAATGAAGGAGGAAGTAAGGCGCTGGTTTATGTTACTCAACCCTACATGAATTTGGATAATGCTAGCATGCTACGAGACAATATCGATGTCATGCTGGATGAGCCTATGCAGGAGCAAGGGATTCGAGTATCGCCACTTACTGGAGGACTGCCAGTAAGTCTTGACATCAATGAAGGAATTCATGAAACCCAAAATTATACCACAATTCTAACTCTAATAATACTCACAATTGTGATGTGTATTGTCTTACGCTCACCACGATTGGGAATCTATACAATGATACCTGTAGCGACAATTATCCTTTGGCAACCCTTACTGATGAACTCGGGTGATGTAAATGTCAATATATTCACTGCGATGATAGGAACGATAGTGTTCGGTATTGGAGTTGATGATGCAATTCACGTGATGCATCGAATACAGGAAGAAGGGGAAACGGCTGTAGGAATGGCACATGCTGTAGAACAAACCGGACAAACTATCTTTGAAACAACTGCAACAACAATAGCAGGACTTGGGGCCGGTTTCTTTGTGGCGTTCCCTGGATTAGTAAATTTCTTTGTGATTATGATGTCACTTATCGGCTTTGCATTCCTAACTAGTGCTTTCTTGCTTCCTGCTTGCCTAACTGCAGACCAGGTTATCAGAAGCAAAATCAAAGGTGAGCCTAGTTTCATTGACTTTGGCGATGGCATTGTTCTAACCGATGAGAAAATGAAAGCAGTGGATGCAATATTAGAATAAAACGGCTCAGTGTTTAAATCGCTGACCAACAGGTGGAAATATAGTGGAGAATGCAGGGAGTAAGCCCCTTTCTGTTCCCTTTCGGTGACTGCATTCAACTGTGCGTCCTACCTGTCCCTGAACGTGCCGCATAAGCGGGACTGTTTGGACTTGCTCCAGCGGGGTTGCTCGTCTCATCGACCACGTGGCAATCTCGTCCTTCCGGATTCATCGTACACACCTCGTATCGTTCGTTTCTGCACCATTGACCGACCCATTTCTGTGTCCCGACTTGTGTCGACCGCTTGCACTGTGGAGAGGGGACTTTCCTCAGACTCGAAGTCTGTCAGCAGCCCTCCTGCATCCTCCGGTTCGACGTGGAGGTCAAACACATTTCAAACCATTGGGAGGTTCAAATGTAATCTTCTTCATCATATTGGGACTTACTTTGCTTTTTACCAGACATCACTAGATAACCGAGTAATCCAAGCATTAGGAATGTAATTACTGCAAAACCGGTAAGCATAGTATTACTTGCGCCATCCAGACCCTCAATGATAAATGTCGTTTCTCCTTTTTCAATTTGAATTGGATCTGTTCGCTCTTTCAAACCATCAGGCGTAGATACTTCTACCCAAGCAGTGCCATCGTATTCTGGAACCCATTTGGTTTCAAATGAGATTGAACTTGAAGCTGGTACAACGAGTGTTACGATTTCAATGAGCCTACTTTTATCCCCGTCTTCAATTACCTCAACACGAACACTAGTTGTTCCATCCACAGGTCCATCATTATGGACTGTAATGTTTAGCCAGATAATATCTCCAATTCCAGGATTAGACTTTGGAATTACAATATCCTCGGATTCAAACCTTAAGTCCGCTTCTCTATTTGCTAATTGCAGTATTGCCAATGGTGCTGTTCTACTATTGAAGCCAGAATCAAATTCCTGACCTGCCAAGTCATTTCCTGCAATCCAAACCCAAAGGTCCCATGGATTATGTCTACTTACTTCAGGAATTATAGCATCGATGTCTAGAGTTGCAGCAAGTGGAATCGATGTTCCTGAACCGGTTCCCGCAATCAATTCCATACTTACATTCCCACCAAGTAATGCTAGTTCGGGGATTGCCATTCCATGCGGTAAGATGAGCCAGTACATGCGCATTGAGTCCATGTCCAGTCCTTCGCTCTCGTTCACCATTATTTCGAAAGTTAGATTCTTCCAATCTCTTTCCTGTATGAGAGCCAAGGGGTCTGGAGATAGGAATTGAACAACACTAGGTGGGTTCCCATCAACAACCATCCAGGCCACTACCTCTTCAGTGGCTGTTCTGTCAATTGCACCTAATGGTAAATTTACTAAATCTAAGGTAATCGGGTGGATACCTGTGGAGTTTGGAGCAATTAATAGTAAGTCTGCAGTACCATTAGTTGTAAGCCCGTATTGTTCTGAACCATTGATACTGGCAGTAATATCAACCATGGTTGTAACCAATTGCCCACCTCTTGTCCAGATTACATCTACCGAAAGAAGACTTACGTCTCCCGGCGAAACGAATGCAGATGAACCTGCGAAACCAACACTGGTAAGATCTACTTCCATTTCACTTGAATATCGCCAGACTGCTTCTAACTCACTACGGTAGGATTGTCCTGAATCATCACTCGCAGTAATCCGAATCATTCTCTCGAGAGAAGAGTCGGGATTGAAATCCCATGCAAAAGACATTACAACCTCCAAAGTAAACATTGCATCAAAGTGGTAAGCGTCACCTACGATGAAACAATCCTCAATTACAATTTCAGTAGTTGACGAGGTACAGCCGTCTGTAGACGACCAGTCTATTACCAAATTTTCAAGGGAGTCTGAGGCCATATCAATTTCCACAGATTCTATGTCACCATACCCATTGACATCTTGGATAGGAATTTGCATACTATAATTTTGTCCAGGGTGTAACCAATGGTCAGCATGAGTCCAACCTAACCCGTCATCCATGATTATCGGCGCACCATCAGGGCCAAATCGGATGATGAATAATGGACTTTCAGCACTTCCCGAATCTGGTAAAGAATGTCCGGCAGGGTCGAATACTTCGAGCCAACCAGCCAATGTATCTCCAACATTAGCATTACTTACATCGAGAACTGAGGTATACTCCCCTTGGAAACCATTCAAGTTAGCAGGCTTATCTAAAATTACAGTTCGCGAACCTTCCCACGATGATTCAAGATGAAGTAGCGAATGCCGCGGTAATAGTGGCCTATCACCGATTTCAAAGATTAATTCAAGTGGAGCCTCATTGCTCCTATGGTCTAGTGGTGCGACGTTTGATGAGAGGAGTATTGGAGCTAAATCATCCAAAAGGAATGTCGCATTCTGTGGAACATTCCAATTTACATTTTGTCCATAAAGACCAGTAACAAATACCTCTAAATCGACCTCATTAGCCAATACATTTGGAGTGAACATTAGGGTCGCAACACCATCTACCAACTCCTGTGTTGTATCAGTTTGAACTCCATCCATGTATAGCCCAATACTAAATGCGGATGAGCGTGGAGAATCATCTAAATCTTCGAATGCTAATTCAACCTCTACATACCCAGGGTTTGATGGGTCGATATACGGAGCATCCCATGTTGATTCTGCACCATCTGCAAATGCCAAGTGCCAATCTACAACATCTACATCTTGCTCAACACCCATCGCCCATCCTGCACCAAATCTTATTTGTGCAGGTTGTGATTCTGGACCATTCATTTCAATCGAACTTGAAGCAATAATTGCTTCTTCATCTGGCCAGATCGAAGAGATTCTTATTCGGTGGAAAAACTCGACTTCGGCACCACTAAAGGTGTGTGAGAACGAATCAATGATGATGCCTTGGTCAGAATTACATGTATGTGTCACAACTGAACAGTAAACTGAACGGCTCCATTCACTTCCACCCAAAGTGAATACGGATGACCATCCCTCGCTGCTAAATTGCTGGGAAGCATCAGAAACACCAATGCTTGAAAGGTCAAATTTACTGCTGAACTCATACCAATCATTTCCTGCAACCAATGTATCGGTTTGATTGGTCATCGACATTGACAATGGTGCGGGAGAACCAAGCGTTTGAATCCCATAATCCCAGATGTAAAGGTGCCCGGGATTTGTCATTACAATAGGTATCAAGACTTTCTTAATTCCATTATTTGCAGTTATCTGTGCTAGTTGAGAATTTATTGCTGCAATTATTGGTAACGAATCATCCCCATCAATTTGTGCGTCATATCGATATGGTATCGATAATCCTGAAACTAGAAGATTACCCCCTGATGAAGATGAAATAGTGAGCTCTACCCTGTGAGCATCCAATTCACCAACAATATTGGAATCGGCTACCCTTGACTCAATTTCTGTGACCAAGTCTTGCATTTGACTGTCGCTGAGAATGTAACTTGTTGGCTTCGAGATGAAGCCAAGTGACTCTGAAAACAGATTAATACCATCAAATGCGATACTTACAGCCACACCATCAACCGGTGCATCTGTAGGGGTAAGTGAAAACATCATATTTCCAGTCGATTCATATGAGCCGTCAGAAAGTCCAGTTCTTATTGGATAATTGAATTGTACTTGCTGATTTCCATTCGGAGTAAGCGAAATATCAACACTTCGATTACCATCTACAAATCTATCCTGTAATCCCCATGCCCCTGTTGCTGAATCGGTGAATGACCATTCACTAACACCATCCATGCCAATATCAATTCTGGCATCGAGAGGGGAGGACTGTCGATGTAAGTCAACCTCGACATGGTCGATTGAATATGAACCACTCCCACTCCATCTTAGAACAAAATTAACACTTGGCTGGTCTAATGCCATTTTTCCATCAGAGGGTATGGTCTCCCAATCTGCCGATGTGCACAAACTACCTTCGCTAAAACATACTTCGAAATTACCAGTTCCACTGCCGGCCCAGTCCATTTCAATGGCACTAAAAGGATGCGTTGTGCGTATTTCGGGAGCATAGAGCGTGTTACTTCCACTCACAGCTCCATTGCTATGCGAGGTGAAACCATTCCAACCGGAAAGTGCAGGGTCGGTGGTAAATGACTCAATCATACCTCCACCTAATTTTATGGAATGTATAATCGGGCTATCACTAGTCGATTCCATACGTATCTTCAACTGAACTACAGGGTGAGCCCTTTCATCGATAACCGAAAGGTCGGCAGATAAATCATCACGGTCGATAAATCCTGGAATCAGTGAACCGTCAGTTGCGTCAATAATGCTCCACTGCATTATTGACCCCATCGGAACTGTGGCATCTATTGCCATCAAGCCATGTTGCATCTCCATATTACCATTGGAATTAGGACCAAATGCCTGACTGGTCCAATTGGCAATTCCTGTACCCGTATTACTTCTGGGTTCAAGAATAACATCGTCAACATTCCACCCAGTATAAGTTACTGAACTATCGGTCGTTCCAAGCCCAAACCGGACCTGGAAAGCAGAGTTGCCAGCAATATGATTGCTAATATCATGAGTCAATTGTGTGAATGAACCATCATTTGTTGAGCCATAAGGATTTGAATAAACATTAGTCCATCCGCCATTAGTGGTCTTAACAGATACATATGCATGGTCATATGATGACGATTCTACACCGAGTTTACGCCAATACTTTAGATCCCAAGTTCCAGAACATGAAGAGCAATCAATAGTCGGAGATGTAGCCCAATATGGTCCACCCATGTAATTTGGATAGTTTCCGTTGTAAGTGTACAGTGCTGATGTTCCAGAATGAACTCCGCCTGTTGAGCCCTGTGCTGAATCATATCCATGGGCCCAGCCACCACTGGTTGAAAGAGTCCAACCTTGTGCAGATCCTTCGAAATCCCATTCATGGCTCATCGGCAAGATTCGTAGGCCGGTTAGATTGTAATCAACTCCATCCATTGTATGTCCATTCGTCCAGTCTGCCTTCGATTCAAGAGTTACAACATCATTGATTGGCCATGCTTTTTCAAACACTTTAACATTAAAATCTGTGACGATTTCGCCATCTGGAACTTCTACGAAAAACTGGTCGGACATGCCATCTGGTCCAAGGCCAACCACAACATCGACCTGTCTTGATGGAGGGTTAGCATTGACCAGTGGTGAATATGACATTACACAGAACATTGCAACAAGGAAAAGTGCCATTCTTTGCCTCGCCATGCCTATGGCATGAACTCTAAGCACTTCAGACATTCGCCTTCACATTACTTATTGACTTCAGACTTCTGGGCCACACATGGCAGATGTTGAGGCGCTCAAACGCGAGGCAGGAATTGAAGCGTGCAAGTTTGTGAAAGATGGAATGAAAGTGGGACTGGGTACCGGTTCAACAGTCAAGCATACTGTGATCGAACTTGGAAGAAGAATCTCTGCGGAGGGACTCAATATCACAGGAGTTCCAACTAGTTTAGCCACAGAAAAATTAGCAATCGAAGTGGGAATACCACTTGTCGAACTTTCAGAAATAGATGGACTCGATATTGTAATTGATGGGGCCGATGAATATGATCCAGAATTTCAGCTCATCAAGGGAGGAGGTGCTGCTCTGTTAAGAGAGAAAATAGTTGCACAAGAAAGCGCCGCCATGGTCGTCGTGGCTGACGACAGAAAACGTGTCGATAACTTGGGCGCATTCCCCCTTCCTATAGAAGTTACACCGTTCTCACATGAGGCAACAGTAAGGTCGCTTTGTCGGCTATTAGATTGCCGAGTGAACATTCGAATGGCAGGAAATGGCCCCGTCATTACTGACAATGGAAATATGATTGCAGATGCACATACAGGACCAACGATTGATAATCCAATTCGTACTGAAGCGGAAATCTTGTTGATTGCAGGTGTTGTGCAAGTGGGCCTGTTCAACAATATGTGTGATGCTGTAGTTTTGGCAGGAGCAAATGGTGTTGAAACATTTGTCAATCCAAACGGACGACTGATTTGATAGCGGGCCTGACGGGGTTCGAACCCGCGGCCGATGGATTAAGAGTCCATCGCTCTACCTGACTAAGCTACAGGCCCAGCCCGCGGTCAGTCAAGTCGTATTTAATTTAATCCAATTATTTGCTAGTAAAATGTAGCCCACAAGAATCTATTTTGATACTGAGATGGTAGTGCCACTACTTCCACGTAGAGCCTTGATGGCATCCCCTGGCTGACAGAGTACACTTTTTATCTCTTCAATGTTGACTACTGCATCGATTAGCGATTCGACTTTTGGACCCATTGAACCTACTGGAAACTCACCGTTTTCTAGGAATGTTTTAGCTTCATCCACGCTGAGTTCGGAATAGGATTTCTCTTCCGGTGTACCAAAACCAGTACGGATTGCATCGACGGCTGTCGATATTATCAAAGCATCTGCCTGAATGTTTTGGGCAAGTAAAACACTAAGCCGATCTTTGTCTATTACCGCAGGTACTCCAGAATAGTGGCCTTCCTTGTAAACAACTGGAATGCCACCTCCACCACAGCATATCACAATTGCATTTTCGGAAATAAGAGCTTTGATGACTTCAATGTCGAGTATTCTTTTTGGCAACGGCGATGCAACAACTCTCCTTGGACCATTGGAGGTTTCAGCAATGTCCCAATCCTCAGTCATTACCTGTTCATCGGATAATACAGGGCCAACTGGCTTAGATGGGAATCTGAAACCTGGGTCTTTTTCATCTACCTCCACTCTTGTCAAAACAACTGCAGTAGCCTCTGGGCGATTTCTATTTTTCAAAATAGAATCTAGATTAATTGAAAGTGAATGCCCAATCATCCCTTGAGTGGCAGCCACCCAATCATCCATTGATTGCGTAGGGTCCAATGACATTAAGTGGCCTACTTGTGGGCCATTACCGTGTGTTAAAACCACTCTCCAACCTGATTCAAGCAAATCAACAACATCGCTGATTACTTTCGCTAGAACAAATGCCGACTCATTGTCACTTCCGCCAGTTGGTGACGAGAGTGCATTTCCCCCAATAGCATACACCACAGTACGAGACACAAACTTAGATTTGTCAGACTAATGTTTCATGCTTTCCCAATAACGAGTCGCAAATAATGCAATTACCGGTGGTTATCTAGTAACCGGGACAAATCTTTCCTGAATAATAAGAACATTTGCTTCAATGAATACCGATAATAATCAAATATTTTCAAGCGAATTGGAATTAGCGATATTACATCCGAACAAGCGAGGCATTCAAGCACAATGCCTTGCACGGCAGAACATGGCGAAGGAGTTCTGGATTGGAGATGTCCAGGAAGGCGCACATGATGGTGCTGAGGTTGAATTGAAAGGCTGGGTTAAGAGAACTCGTGGCTCAAATAAGATTCGTTTCGTGGTACTAAGAGACTCTACAGGCACAATACAGTGCGTTGCTAAGCGTGAAACCTTAGGCGATGAAGCCTTTGAAGAATTGAAGGGTGCATTAATTGAAGCATCTCTAATCCTCAAAGGGACTGTCAATGTGGATGAAAGAGCACCTGGCGGGCATGAAATAGTAGTTTCAAGCGCTGAAGTTGTTGGTGCAGTAAGAGCAGATACACCATTCCCAATCACCGAGTCCGCAATGGCGGCTGCTGATGGTGGAGAGACTGAATTCCTGCTAGACAATCGTCACCTATACTTGCGTACAGGCAGAATGACCAACATGCTGAAGATTAGATCTAGTGTGTTTGGAGCAATTCATTCCTACTTCCGCAACAAGGATTTCGTAGAATACCAAGCACCAAATTTCGTTGCAGGGGCTGTTGAAGGGGGCTCAACATTATTCGAAGTTCCATACTTTGGAAAGAAGGTTTACTTGACTCAATCTTGGCAACTTTATGCTGAAGCCGCAATGCCTGCATTGGAGAGACTATACACAATCGCACCATCATTCCGTGCAGAAAAGAGCCGTACTCGCAGACATCTTACTGAGTTCTGGCACGCTGAGATGGAAGTTGCTTGGGCATCAAATGCAGAAATTATGTCACACGGAGAAGGCTTGGTTCGACACATCGCGCGCACTGTGCTAGATGAGAGAGAAGATGAATTGTCTGAGATTGAGAGAGACCTTGACTTAATTGCAAGATATGCTGACAATCCATATCCAAGAATGCGTTATGATGAGGCTGTTGAAACACTACAAGGAATGAATGTAGAAATTGAATGGGGACAAGACTTGGACTATTCCAAAGAAAAGGTTCTGACTCAGGATTTTGATGTACCACACTTCCTAACTCATTACCCAAAGATTGCAAAGCCATTCTATCATAGGGTTGACCCTGATGAAGACAACTATGTGCTATGCCACGATTTACTTGCTCCAGAAGGCTATGGCGAAATTGTTGGTGGTGGAGAGAGAACTTGGTCGGAAGAAGAGATTCTAGCTCGCATTGATGAGGAAGGAGTTCCACGTGAACCATACCAATTCTATATCGATACAAGAACATACGGCGGTGTTCCTCACGGAGGATTCGGTCTTGGAGTAGACAGAGTTTGTTCTTGGTTATCTGGTGCTGACCACATTAGAGAAGTAATTCCATTCCCGCGTGACTCACGCAGAGTTACTCCATGATTTGTTGCTTAATCGCTTCAAGAACATCAAGTAGGTCGCGGCTTCTGATTGTCATCTTTGCAACTGCAACTGGCTTCTCGTCCCATGGATTGAAGCAAATTGACAGTTCACTTTCTTGGAACATCCCAATATCGCCTGCACTATCTCCTATCGAAATAGTCCTCTCCTTTGGAATTCCAAGTCGTCTTTGCAGCATTTTGACAATTGCACCTTTACCGTTCATCTGAACTTGGTAACGCCCAAAATCATCTATCGTACCGTCTGTTTTACACAACCATCCATTTGTGAATACATGGAATTTGGAATCACAGCCGCGGTGACGATTTATTCCGCCCCACCTTCTTCGCCATGGAGTATTAGTTGGATACATACATGCAATATCTCTGGCAGTTTCTTGCATACCTCCACTAATTATGGCAACTTCATGCCCACTATCAGTAATCCAATCGAGACATTGTTTGATCCCTTTCATTAATGGAGTACCAATGCACAAGTTGCGCATTTTTTCATCTGTGATTGAAGGATGTGCCTCTTTAACAAGTGCCAAATCCATTTTCAACCAATCCCATTCAACTAGTAAGCCCTGATTATATAGATCGAAGGCATCCGCATTTGAAATCCCTAAATTATCATATACATATTGCCATGTCGACATATGATCTACCAAAACACGATCCATATCAAAGCAGATCAAGTGCTTCTCCAAGAAAATCACTCTTCCTTGGGCAAGTGGTTGTATTGTGATTGTATTTGTTTTACTTGTTTACCCATGATGTAGAGCATAAGTCCGACCATCATTGCAAATAGTCCCATCAATGTGACTGCAATTACTGCTAAACCGACACCGGCACTAGTTTGATTCCACTCGTCAAATGTATCTAGGACATTATCAGATAATTTGTATCCGACTAGGAATAAAACTACTCCCGGGATTCCAAATAGCAAAAGGGGATGTTTGGATTCTAGCATCCAAAAGAATAGTTGAGCAAACTTTGAGGCATTTGCAAGAGATTCTCTCTGTTGTACTTTGGGGGCCGGCTTTGAGTGTAGCACACGTACACGTAAATCATGGTCTAAATCAATAGGAGTATCGGAATTTTTGGAAAGTGATAAGGCATCTAACCCCCTCCTCGATGCCGCTAGATGTGAGATCTCTGCATCCTCATAAACTATTTCTTGTGGGTTTGAACTATCGCTCTCTTCGCTGCTAAACGACATGTGAACATCCCAACTCTCACGTGCACGGTTTACCAACAAAGGTAAGTCTCGAAGTTTCAGACGATTATTGACTCGCACAAGTAAAGTGTATTCAACGGGGTTATCTGCTGCCAAGGATTTAGCCAGGTCCGGAACTAGTGCAGCATCTGTATAATTGATGATACGGCAATCGACCTTTTTAGCGAGGTCAAGTGTTTCATCTACACTACCCAAATCAAACAGAACTACTTCCTCTGCTAACTCCCTAGCGCGGACAACCAAGGATACAAACCGCAATTCGAAGTCCTTGCCCAGTAGTACAATACGTAGGGACTCCATATTTGCCGGGAATACTTCTAAGTGATGAAGTTCATGGATAGAAATACATCGAAAGTAGCGGTTTGAGAAGTCTAAATCTTCACCGATTAGGAGTCTAGAAGTTCTAATGCATCCGTTAACATTGTGTAATTCGCCCAATATTGTTTATTTTTCCAAAGTGTGTTTCCATCACCATCAATCAAGGTAAAAGATGGTGTTGCAGGATTACCAAACGCTGTTTGGAAATCATATTCGGTTTCTTCACCCTTGTCAAGGTCAATGGCGGATTGACCATCAAATGGCATCATTACCGGCCAAAGGGAGTTTGTTGTACTATTTTCGGTAGCATACACCTCGATAACTTCCTCACTGCTCTCAAACGATGGGTAACGGTGAACTGTTACAATCCGTGTATCGTTTGAAATACTACCATTACGCATAGACTCAGCGATCATTTCCGTCCAGTCATGACAGCCAGAGCACCCAGTGGAAACCCACAGTAACAATGTGTTGGAACCATTAGCATCTGCGATAATATTCATCTGTGGACCACGATCGATATCTCTCCCTGCTGTATCTGCAACAAGATTCAATCGTTCTGGCAAATCAAGTTCGTTTACTGTTTCATCACTTTCTTCCATCGCCTTTGGGCTGGTACAACCTGGCAATATTACCAGTAAGGTAAGCGCAAGTGCCAACAAACGAAATCGTATCTGCATATCTAGAACTTTGTTCATTGGCTTTTGAAGATTTGTTTTACTGTAGTTCTTCCATGAAGTTCATCATCCAACCCTTTGTCGGAGGGCCATGTACGGGAGTTGGCATGTTGGTGTTGTCATCCCTGCACGTAATGAAGCTGAACATTTACCAAATGTTTTGGCCACAATTCCTGAATTTGTCGACACTGTTGTCGTTGTGGACGATGGTTCAACCGATGGCACAGGGGACTTGGTAGGTGATGCTGAGTTGGTGACATTATCCGGAGAGGGTGTTGGTGCTGCAATCGATAGCGGGCACAGACATTTACTGAAAATACTAGATTGTGAATTCATATCGGTAGTGATGGCAGGCGATGGACAAATGGATCCCAGTGACATGGAGGATTTAATCAAGCCAATTATTTCAGGTAAAACTCATCATGTAAAGGGTGAAAGATTAGATCGTTCAGAAAAAATGCCACTACATCGGCGCTTTGGCACCTTTCTGCTAGGAATTCTAACTACACTGGCCTGTGGCCAAACTATTCGTGACCCACAGTGTGGGTATACTGCAACTAGTAGTGCTGTGCTTCGGTCTTGGAATTGGGATAAATCGTGGAAAGGATATGGCTACCCAAATTGGTGGTTGATGCGATTGTCTGAAAGTGGTTGGAAAATTGCACATATCCCTGTTAAAGCGATATATGGCGGACAAAAAAGTGGAATCAGAGTTTTGACATTCCTACCAAAGGTTTCCATTATGCTGCTATTGGGGTTGCATGCCAGAATTATTCGCAATACAATCAAGAAGCCGAGCCTTCCATTGGTATTTACATGGGCCTCTTATGTGACTGGATGGATTTATTGTCCCTTTTTGTTTGTAGTCACTCACTTAACAGACAGAGTACATGTTTCTACAATTAGGAGGGTGGTAAAATGAGATATCCTGGGCGGTATGCACATGCGAGTCATATTCTAATTGGCTCTAAGTCGCAAGCACAAGCGATTCTTGATGAAATCACTAGTGCAAAGAAGCCCTTCAAAGTCTTCAAAAAGATGGCTCGTGACTATTCTACATGCCCTACATCTGAAAAAAAAGGTGACCTTGGAGAGTTCCACGAAAAGCAGATGGCTGAAGAGTTTTCCAAGCAAGTTTGGGCTCAAGAAATCGGACAATGTGATTGTTTTATTAAATCCCGATTCGGTTTCCACTTAATCTGGGTTCATACACGTGATGACTGATTCAACATCAGCCTCATCCATGGAAGATAGGATATAATTAGCAACTTAAATCAAATTACTAGCATAGTCAAACATACAATCGGAATTATCCAATTTATATTGTAAGAAAATGATGCATAAGTTTCATCGCTAAAAATTCCATCTGCACCTAAAATCTTTGGCAAATTAACATACATGATAATGGTGAATGTAGTAGATAAAACGATTAGTATAATCGATAAAATATTTATCTGAGTGGCCCATTCAAAAACAACTGATTTGAGGGTTTTTATTCCTCTTCTGAACCTTCAAAAATTTCTTCATTCCTAAAATCGATTTTTTCTGATAATGCTGCGAAAAGAATAGCAAGATATGTTGGCACGGTAATTATTCCCGCCCAAGGGATGACAAATGTTACGGCCAATAATATCAGCATACATATTCCAAATACGTACGGATTAATCTTTATCTCATAATGATCATTCAAAATGAAAACCATGTATTTCGATGATTTTCTCTCAACCTTATTTGGTTTGTTTTGAATGGTCGCTCCCTGACCATTTTGCTAATCTTCAGATGAATCTGAATCATCTTGTTTGTATGATTCAATAATAATTGGTTTGCTACGGTCCATTGCTAGATATTGTAGAGAATGCTCCTTTTCCATTTCCAATTTCGTAGCTTCCATTTCCAACCATCTTGTTCTAATCATTTCATATTCTGCCAGATCATAATCAAATTTCTTAGCTGCCCTAATTCTTGCATTTGCATCAAATCTCAATAATAAAGCCCCAGATACTAAAAATCCAATTCCAATCATTCCATTTCGAGAATCAGAAACATGATCAAATGTACCACTTGGGAGCTTAAGCAAAATCATTAAACCAATCGTACCCAATGATACGAAGACTAAGAAGGTGCAGAATTCATACAAATCCATAGTTACTCTTCTCTTGCGTTTTGGCTTGTTTTGCATTACATTCCATCTATTTGCCATGACACTGACTAGACTAGGCAATACATCAAGATTGCTACCAAATTAGCGAGGAAGGTGGGTCTGTCCAGATTTGAACTGGAGTCCAAGCGTCCCAAACGCCCGAGTATAGGCCAAGCTAACCCACAGACCCTTCCAAACCGTGCGCCAATGTCTCCCTT
>JABIGM010000055.1 GCA_018650165.1 Methanobacteriota archaeon | reverse complement strand
TCCACAGGGATTTAGGAAAGTAGAGTTTTGATTCCCGCAAAATTCGTAACTCGCTGGCTTGCTCATTTTCCTCATCAACGGTGCACTTAGGCCGTACTCCTTCTTTTAGACTAAGTGCTGAAACGGCAATGATCAATTGATATTATCGCCAATAACCTTCTTGGAAGGGTTATGAAGGAACCGAATTTCGGACATCATGCATCGCAATCATACGTTCGCGGGGTTTGAATCCGTGAGGGGTGGTGGACGTTGTGGTGTCCAATCATTATGTTCTGTTATTTTTAAGCACTCAAAATAAATCTGAAGTGCTTCTTCATGTCTCCCCAATTTTCTTTGGACTTTTGCTATATTGAGCATTGAATTACAAGCACCATATGTGTCTCCGATTGTCAATTTAAGGTCCTTACTTCTATGAAGTAATTTAAGTGCAGATGAAAAATCAAGATTATGTTCGGCAACATTCCCCAAACTGTTTAATGTAAATGCTATACCTTGTATGATCTAGTTTTAGATTTGTAATGGGTCAACGGCCCCTATCTTTAGGGGGGGTCGATAGAACTTTGATGTTTCAAAATGCCATTTTTTGCACGATTTTACTCAATGCAGTACCCCGTTTGAGTGAAAGTAGTCAAAGTGCTCGCGCCGGGATTCGAACCCGGGTCGCCGGGATGAAAACCCGAAATGATGGGCCACTACACCACGCAAGCAGACTAACCCACGGCCAACGCTGATTATTGATGAAGGTTGGGGTCAGGCGCTAAATTATTCCACCAGCGTAAACCGTACCACGCAGCGGCAATTCCGCCAATAAGTAGCACTCCGATTAACATCTCTCTGTCCAGTAGCCACCAGATGGCATCGAGCGCTTTATCCCCATAAATCCCAACAAGAATAGCTTCAAGGCCGAATCTTAAACCTCGACCAATCAATCCTGCAATGATGAATGGTTTCAATTTCATTTCCCCCATGCCGGCAGCCCAACCAAATACTTTGTACGGAATTGGTGAAAAGGCTGCAATGAATATTCCAATAGCGCCGTACCTCAAGGTCAAAGCCTCAATTTTAGCAAGATGTTTTTCAGCCTTGAAACGACTGAATAGAGAACGTCCCCAACGCTTTCCGATCCAATAGCCAACTAAACTACCTAGGACGCTTGTGACTGTGATTACACCCCATAGCCAAATGACCAATGTAGAATCGCCCTGGGCACTAACCAACATGGGCAGGAAAAGCAAATCTGGTGGAACGGGTTGAATGATTGCTTCGGTGAAAGACATGGCCCCAAGACTGAGGGAACCAAATCCGTCGAACCAACCTACAACTGTCTCTTTCCACGACATCTAACCTGTGGGGCGACAACCCTACGGAAGAACCCTTTCTTAATCGAAGTCTTGATTGCTACAAAACCGGACCCCTTGCTAATGCCGGTGCTTGATACTGCTGCTCTCCTTCATTGGCCAGTTGATAGAATGCAGGGCGGAATCGTAGCCCATAGCCAGTTAGAAGAGTTACGAAACCTCTCTCCGCAACGTGCTATGTTGGTTGAGTCTATCGAAATGGAGTGGATGAGTATGAGTACAGGTGATGCAGAAAATGCTGCAGCAAAAACTGGTGACCTTCCTAGGCTGAGTCCGGTTGACCTCGACATCCTTGCAATCGCCCTAGCAACAGGGCAGACTTTGTTTACCGATGATTATTCGTTACAGAATGTGTGTCGGTCAGTGAACCACCCATTTGAAGCAGTTTCAAACAAAAGAAGTGAACAGCAATGGTCATGGGAATTGAAATGTATTGGCTGTCGTGCAACCAAGAAAGTTGACTCGCAAAAAGAACAGGAATGCGATATATGTGGTTCACCAATGAAGATAAAGCGCTCTAGGCGCTAACTACTCTTCTGCTGAAGCGATCTCTTCTGAGATTTCTTCTGCTGTTTTTCCTGATGGGTCAATACCGGCAGATTCAGCTTTCTGTGCTAATTCAACCATCTTTGTTTTTCCACCAGCCTCTAAATCAGATTCTGTATTGGAAGTTGATGGTGCGCCTGTAACGTCAGTAAGGCCTTTTTGGAATTCGCCTTTTGACTGACCAGCAGCCCTTGCGAGTTTGGGTAGACGTTCTGCACCAAATAGCAAAAAGAAGATTGCAATCAAGGTCATGATTTCAAATGTTCCAAAGTTCATTTGGTTCCCTCTAATGTACTCCAGTCGCTCCCGCTTTGTCAATGAATCGGCTACTAACCACCAGAAACTGGCGGAAGTAAGGCTATTTCCTCACCTTCGGAAATCGGTTCATCTTCTCCGACAATCACGCCATTAATACTGACGCTCAGTCTATCCCCTAGCCATTTATCCAAGCCCATTTCCTCTAGCAAGAAACGAACTGATGAGTTTGGAGGGATTTCAATTTGATGCTCTCTTCCCCCAGTCTCTTCTGCAAGTGGCCCGAATGTTAGCACGCTCACCAGCATAGTCCTGCTATTGAGCACCATCTTATCAACCCGTGCGCCATCAGTTAAGCAATGGCAGTCGCACTCGCTTGTGAAGGGCTTTGGAAGATTTACGAAATGGGTGAAGAAAAAGTCCAGGCCGTACGTGGAATTGATCTTGAGATTGCGCAAGGCGAAATGGTTGCTATCATGGGACCATCCGGCTGTGGTAAGACCACTTTGCTGAACATTTTATCTGGAATAGATGACCCATCTGCCGGCCAAGTTCGTGTTGCTAGTAAGCCGCTGTTTGGAATCAGTGATGATGAGCGAACTGATTTACGTGGACGGGAAATGGGATTCATCTTTCAAAAATTCCATCTCCTCGAAGTAATGAATGCAGTAGAAAATGTTGAGATTCCTCTCTTATTACTCGGGATAGACCCAGTTGAGGCAAGGAAAAAAGCGACCTCTGCTTTGGAGAAAGTTGGCCTAGGTGATCGGTGCGAGCATAGGCCTGCTGAACTATCAGGGGGGCAACAGCAACGAGTTTCTATTGCAAGAGCAATAGTACATGAGCCCTCAGTAATTCTTTGTGACGAGCCAACTGGCAACCTAGATTCAGCAACTAGTGACCAAGTGATGGACCTTCTTGAACAATTGAATAAAGGTGGCTCAACACTTGTAGTCGTCACACATGATGATGCAATTGCAAAGCGTTGTTCACGAATTGTTAGCATATTTGATGGAAGGATAATCGACCACGAGGAATGATGATGCTAATTGAGGCCATAGCTGTAATTGTATTGATATTACCGCTCAGTGCAACTTCGGCTTGGGGGCTTCGAAACGATGTGCCAAAAATTTGGTATCTGCCAATACTTGTTTTTGCACCAATTCTCGATGCATGGATTGTTTGGTGGGCTTTAGATTGGTTTGGAATGGGTTTTGCAGCAATATGGGGGTGCACTATTGCTGCAGGAATCATCTCTTCCATGCTAATTCAACCCTTACTATCACCAAGACGCTTAGTGATATTCCGTCTTTCTTGGCAGCAAATTAGGCGCAGACCGCGCCAAGCAGCATTGATGATGGCTGGCCTATTAGTAGCCTCGTCAATAATTACCTCTTCTCTTGTAGTAGGTGACAGTCTAGACGACACATTGAGCCAGGAAGTAGAGGCTGTTTATGGGGAAACTGATTTACTAGTATTCCAACAAGACCGTAGAACTGGATTTTCCAGCGATATGAGTGAAAATCTTACTGCTGCATTCGGGCAATCACTATTGTCATTCGGTTTGGCAGATCAATGGTCGCATGGCCTCGAGACAACAGCAACACTGAGCAAAACAGGTGGTCTTGCACTACCGTCTGCAGGATGGTATGCCTATTCTGGCTGGGATGGAGTCGCCATCAATCAGGTTGCTGCAGATGAACTTGACTTGGTTACAGGAGATGAACTCGAGTTAACGTGGTACTCATACTCGGATGAGGGTAAGCTTATTCGCGAGTCTGATAATCTTACGATTGAATCGGTAATTTCTATGGAAGGCCGTGGTGCAATTGGTGGAACAAAATCGCCATCACTATTCACCTCATTAGAAATCAGTCAGCAAATGCAATCTAAAGAATGGTTAGTCAACCGGTTACGAATTTCTTTAGATGATACCCTAGGTGCATCAGACAGCATCCCGGACGTAAAATCAATTCTAAATCAATTAATCGATGCAGAGTCGGCAGGCTTCGAGATAAATACCGATGGCGATGCATTATCAATCTCAAGCACAAATGGATTGGGTAGATTAGATGGAACTTTCATGGCTTCATGGAATGAGAATTCTACAACGCTACTTGAATCTGGTTCTGCAATGGAAGTTTTACAAATCCCACTCGTTCAAATCCAACAGCAAGTGAAAATATTGTCATTACCTGATGACAGAATTAACGAGATATTAATTGCAGAAGATGGTGATTGGTACGTCTCTGGTGGAGCGGTTTCATATCAGAAAGCGCGAGAAGGTTCAAGTCACGGTTGGGAAGTACCTAATGGTGGCTTGATACATGATGTCACCTTATTCGAGAATTCATTATTAGTGGCCCACAGCGATGGTTTGGTAGAAATTCCAGATGACCGTGATGGCGAACTAATTCATCATATCAAGGGAGAAGAAGTAATCTTGGCAGTGCTAAATCTCTCAGGTCTAGATGATTTGCCGTCAACAATATTTGCAATGGATTATTTAGAAAACTCCGGCGAGCAATGGGTTGCTGTAAAGCATTTGACCGGCAGCGACGTTTACCATAACAATGGACAAGGGTGGATTGAAACTAACCTTTCAGGGGAATGGCTTCACTACGACAATGGAACAATGGTAGGCTCACCAAATGGCTGGAAAACAGTTTCAGGTATCGATTCACCTGCGACTTGGACTGGTTTACGCGGTGGACTGCTGGTGGAAAATGACTCACTATACCGGTTTGATGGACAGACTTCCTATCTTGCAGATTTTGAACAAGATTGTGATCTGCGAGTATTTGCATTCGATGGTGACATGATATGTTCTACGAATTTCGGAGTTCTGATAGATTCTGAAAAGTTGACGCCTCGCTTACCTCTGACGGTAGACATCGGTGGATTTGGCGTGATGCCACAATTACTTCTAGCCACAGATGGCCCAATTTCACCATCGCAAGGTGATATCCTTGTTTCATCAAGACTTTCACACCTCGACCAAGCAGAAGGAATTCTGGTCAATGGGATGATTCCATGGGCCTATGGCGACACGCTTCCTCTAATTTTAGAAATTGAAGGTAACATGACTACGCTAGATGCGCCTGGGCTTGATGAACTCGAGTCGATAATCATCGGTTTTGTCAATATGAGTGACGGAGAAACTCTTGCTGCTGCAGGAGATGGCGAACGCAGCATCCTAGTGATTACTGATGGAAACCAATCCTCAATTGAGAATTGGTTAGATGATATAGCCGGAGTTGATTCGATGGGACTACAGGTTGTTGCTGCTAAAGAAGATGCATTGGCTGCGGCGGAGGAAGGAGCTGGTGCGCTTTCGGCAATGTTCCTTGTATTTGGTGCATTTACAATCGGAGCCGGTCTTCTATTGGTACTCACGATTGTGATGATGTTAGCGGATTCTAGGCGAGTCGATGAGGCTGTAATTCGTGCGCTGGGCCTGAAGCGTTCAGACATGAGGTCTCTTGCTCTCATGGAAGGTATGATGACGTCTTCAGGAGCATCGGTACTAGGTGGACTCTTTGGATTGTTTTTGGCATGGCTCGTTTCATTAGCATTTAGTAGTGTATTTGCAAATGCAGGCGCAGAAGGTATTGAATTTGGATTCAGTATTGAAAGCATGCTAATTGGAATGTCTTTCGGGTTCCTAATCGCAATGCTAACGCTATGGGCTACCGCATTGTGGACAAGTCGTCTAAATATTGTTCAAGCATTAAGAGGACTTTCACCTATGCGTAAAAGAGGGATTCCTTGGTGGCTATTGTTGCTAATTATCGGCTTGTTTGGTAGCGGCGGTCTTTCTGGACTAATGATATTCACATTAGATTCGTCGTCCTCGCTTCGATTCTCTCTTTGGCATATCATGGCCTCACTGATTATTATGGGCGCAGTTCCTCTTTTCACATTTGTATTACCGCATTTAAAAGGTTGGACAATTAGAAATTCTGGACGAAATACAATGGCGGTAATGGGGGTTGCGTTAGCACTATGGGCAGCATCTCCCGATTCATGGGCCCCTGTCGATACAGGAGTTAAGCCAGACGAAATCACATTTGCTGTTCTAGGGATGATCCAAGTCTTTGCAGGTGTGATGATTCTTTCAGGAATAGCCCCGCGCATTGCATCATGGATCTCTAGCCGACCATTTTTCTCAAAACGTTTTGGTCCAGTAGTGAAAGTATCTCTTGCCCATCCAGAATCCGCCCCACTTAGAACTGCAGTGATAATGGGGATGTTTTCATTAACAGTATTCAGTGTAATTGTTTTGGCAGGATACTCTGTGCAATTTGAAGAGCACTCTTCAGGATATGTTGAAGATGCAAGTGGCGAATTCGAAATACTTCTATCCTCGTCAAGACAAGTCCCACTTGAATTATCATCGGACCCTAGCGAATGGGATCTAAACGAAACTTCACCCGATGATATTGATGCGGTAGGATTGGTGAATAGGGCAGTGGTTTGGGTCGATGATGGAAATGACAGTATTGGCTATGTATTACGAGGCGTGGATTCTGGTTTTATCGAACATGGTGGGATACCGTTGGAGGATTGGGATAGGGCATTAGGCGACACTCAAGAAGAAGCCTGGAAATCTCTTAAAATTAACACCAATGTGGTCTTTGTTGACAGTTCGTTTGCACTAATTGATCCGAACACAGGGGAGTCGCTTTCGGGTATTACTCTTCCAATTGGAAAATTGATTTCGCTAATTGATATTTCAAACCCTGGAAATAATCGAGAAGTACGTGTTGGAGGCATACTTTCTGAGTCAAGCCAATTGTTCAGCGCAGGTATCTGGATGAATGGAGAAGTTGTTGATGAACAGTTCGGAGGAGTGGTGACGAGAATCTATGTTTCACACGACTCAACAATTACCTCAAATGAGCTCGAAGAATCCTTGTCGAAGGATTTGTCTTCTCAAGGAGTATACACTTCGGTAATCAAAGATGAGATCTTGATTATTCTCGGGCTCATTTTTGCAATCCTATCAATATTCCAAGCATATCTCGCATTGGGGTTGATTGTCGGAATTGGTGGAATAGGAGTTGTTACTTACCGTTCAGTATCTGAAAGGTCGGGGGAAATCGGGATGCTTCGGGCATTAGGCTTCAGAAAAAGAATGGTAATGGGTGGAATGATACTCGAGGTAAGTTGGGTTTCAGTACTCGGAATGCTTAATGGAGCGATTGTAGCATTAGCGTTCCACCTCGCATTGTATCAAACATTTTGGAAAGACCAAGGTGCTGAACTGATTCTGCCCTGGTTCGAAGTCGTAGCAATGGTAATTGGTGGTTGGCTCCTTGTTTTAGCAGCAACTTGGATTCCAGTTACAAAAGCGACCAAGATAACTCCCTCTCAAGCACTATCTGCAATCGACTAGTTTGAGTTATTATTTTAGTGGTCGCAAATTAAACACAAACACATTGTACCAAGGAGGATTTTCCGTCTCTGAATAGGAGTCTTATTTTGTAATAAACAGGGCACTGAGTCACTGCTCTAAATCCATTGGTCCAGTATTGTGTAGGATGCTCAAATGAAACGGCCTTGCCAACTCCTAAATACCCTATATGCCGTCGGGAGCCATACCGACCCTTTTGGAGGAGATGACAATGAGCAAGTTAACCCCCTTGATTCTGACCGTAATAATGTTGGCTAGCACCTCGCTGGCTGCACTAGACTGGGCAGAACTAGAACAGAACAACATGATTGAAGCAGATGGCCGAGCAGGCCCAGACGCAGAAGTTGTGAGCATACTCTCGCCACGCGAGACAACGACCGACAGCATTACCGGCGAGCAGCTACATACGCTAAAAGCCGGACACGATGTGAACTTTGAGGCATTCATTACCAATTCTGGTGATGTAGCGATCGCTGAGATGGGTGTTTCCGTCACAGTGTATCTGTCTGAAGGTGGCGCCCGTGGCATGATTGCTAAGGATGCAGCAGGCAATGACCTGTCTTGGAACAATGGCGATGTAGTCTGTAATGACGCATTCGTTTGCCCTTGGTCCTCACTAGATGCAGGTGCTAACCTCGCTAATGGTAAGTACACCATGACCTATCAAGGTGCAACTATCGTATGGACTCCGATTACTGGAGACTACGTAGTTGTAGTAGAGACCTCTGCTGAAGGAGACAACGAACCAGGAAACGATTACTCTGAGATTATGGTCTCTGTACTCGACTGGACCGATGTCATCGTAGACCTCGCTTGGGACTCCGGAAAGGAAGTCGAAGGCGGCGGCGGTGACAAAGCATTCACTCTATCTGTAAGTACAGGTGGTTCAGCTACTTGGTCCGCACGTTCTATCACTCTTGAGATGATAGTTACAGGAACTCTTGGCGCTGCAACAGACGCTAGTGGTAACGATTTGATGGGAACAACCCAAGTCTCTGGATTTGGAACTTCTGGAATGACCGAAACTTTCCGTCACCAAGATGATGCTAACAACACAACCTCTGACATGCGATATGTTATCGATTTCGAGAACACAACCGAATGGACTGGCCAAGTTTCGCCAGATACAAGCGGTGGTAGCGGTGATTATTCAATTGAAGTAAATCTAGTAAGTTACGTGATTTATGGACAACTCCCAGACTGTGCTGAAACTGTTAGCATAACTAACAACCAAACCGGTGAGAGAGAAGATATGACTTACATTCACTACTGTGAAGTATCTAAGCAATCAGACGACGATGCTGGAACCAGCGAAGATATGATCGAAGGAAAGGTTCAGACCTTCCACGATATCGGAGTTAC
>JABIGM010000061.1 GCA_018650165.1 Methanobacteriota archaeon | reverse complement strand
AGTGCATCCTTCTTGCATTCCAAGAATACCAACATCCAATCCTGCCTCTTTCATAATCGAAATTGTGTCTCGAGCAACCTTCTTGTTACGCTCATCGAATGAAGCAGCACAGCCAGCGAAGTAGATGTATTCAGCAGGTTCTGCTACCTTAACATCGAGGTCAGCAGCCCAATCGCCACGCTCATGCATTGGTATTCCATATGGGTTGGAATCATTCTCAAGATTCTCAATTGTTGCCATCAGTGGCATGACTGTATCTTCTACAGATTCATCAAATTCCATTCTTTCCATCATTAGATGACGGCGAGCATCGGTCAACTTTGGAACATGCTCAATATTAACTGGGCAAACATCGACACAAGCATTACAGGTGGTACAAGCCCAAATAGCGGCTTCTCCAAATCTGGAGATTATGTCTTCTTCTGGAGCCTCGCCTTTGAGAAGCAATTCTGAATGTTCGTTTGCATATCCTCTTACATCGTGAATAATTTGCATTGGGTTGAGGTCTTTGCCTGATGCATAGGCGGGACAGACATCCTGACACCTTGCACAAGAAGTACAAGCCCAACCATCGATTAGACTCCTCCAAGATAATTGGGTGTATTGAGATGCACCGAATGTCTCTATGTCGAGTTCATCTAGCGGTACTGCGGTTCCATTTTCATCCATCTGTAGTGGACGCATTTTGCCCATGGGCTGTGTATCAAAGAAGAATACATTTGGAAGTGCCATTACCAAGTGCATATGTTTTGATACTGGTATAAGGAAAAGGAAAGTACAAATCGCTAGCATATGTACCCAATATGCAATATTTACTGTACTCTGCGAAATTGTAAATGTGTTTGCAACCCAGGCTCCAATCATTTCGTAAGTTGCATGAGGTCCTTCTCCTGCTTCTACAACGAAAGCGGTTGTACAGATTGTCATAATCAACAATAGAATGACATTTCCTTCTAACTGACTCTTACCCTTTAATTTCTCAGGAGTGAATAGAACTCTACGATTTAGAGCAAGGAAACATCCGATTAGCGCACTGGTATATCCAAGTTCAACCATTGCATTCCAAAAAGGGTTCAGTACATCAGGCAGAAGATGCTCGCTGAATCTATTACCGCTTGCCAAATCGAACATATCAGTGGATAGCATCAGGAAACCCCAGAACATCAGAACGTGCATTCCACCTGCGACGGGGTCCTCTAACACCTTACGCTGACCAAGCCAAACACGAGCAGTTTCCTTGAATCGAGCGCCCCAAGAATCGAACCTGTTATCTTTGGATCCAAGAAGGACCAAACGTGTTGCTTTTTGCACTTGATAGGCAAAGAAACCAATGGATATAGCACCTAGAGCAAGAAGAAGGTACCACCCTGAAATACCAGCATAAGTGACATCGAGTGGGTGGTCCATCAAGTTCACGAAGTGGACTCACGCCTTCAACCCAACGGCCAAGTACCTCCTACACAACCGCACTCCATGGTGCAAGCCAGTGCTCCCGGCAAGTGTATTCTCTTTGGAGAACATGCCGTGGTTTATGGCCAGCCAGCCGTCGCCGTAGCAATTGACCAAAGGATGTCTGTTGGACTAGAACCAAGCGATGTCTGGCGTATTGATGGAATGAGATTTGACCCATCGCGCCACCCCCATGTTGAAGCATTAAAACAAAGATTATGGAAGGATGGTCCACCGTTGGCTATCAAAATTCATGGCGATATCCCTCCCGCTAGCGGATTGGGTTCATCCGCAGCTCTGTCCGTAGCAGCTAGTGCAGCATTACGTTGTGCTAGAGGTCGGCAAATCAAAGATGATGATTGGGCAGAAGGTTGGACTGCTGCAAGTCCTGAGGATGCATATTCTGGTCCGTGGGAGTTGAAAAAAGGTGATTTCGTTGAGGTTGGAGCAAAAGCGGTAGATGTGGATGAATGTGCGATTTTAGCACATGCAGTTGAAGCGACTGCACAAGGAGGAAGGGCATCGCCTCTTGATTCGAGTGTATGCGCACATGGCGGATGTATTGTACTTTCAGATAAAATTGAAAATGATTTGAATTGGATCTATTCTCGAAGCCTGAATGGTGTTTCATGGGAAGTACATTCTGTAGAACTTCCAAAATCTACCGAAGATGTATGGCTAGTAATTGGCAATACTGGAATACATGCGCCCACATCACAACAAGTCGCATATGTCGCATCTCTAATCGAAGAACACCCTGACAGAATCCGTGAAATCGAAACTATTGGTATTATTTCTCGAAGAGGCATTACTGCATTAGTGGAAGGGAATATGGAAAATGTAGGTAGGGCGATGAGTGAAAATCATTTAATGCTACGTAACCTTGGTATTTCTTGTCCTGAATTAGAATCTTTAATCAGCGCAGCAGCCCCTTCATCTCTAGGTGTCAAACTAACTGGCGCTGGTGGTGGAGGGTGTATGATTGCACTGACCCGCAACCCTAAAGAAACGAGTGAGGCGATTGAATTGGCAGGTGGTAGAACACTGATAAGTAGGATTGCGGCACAAGGAATGACAGTTGATTTTGAGGGAGAATCTACTCTTTGGAATCCCTTTGAGTAGTGCGGTCCTTTAAATAGGGGTTTATAATCGGCTCAACCATGAACGATGAGGACCGTTTGACTGTAGTAAATGTCGTTGCCAGCACTCGAGTAGCGGAAGAGCTTGATCTCCCAGATATCGCAATTCAATTGAATTGTGAATATGAACCTGAGCAGTTTCCTGGGGTTGTATACCGTGTAGCAGAACCTAAACTTGCTATCCTAATGTTCCGTTCCGGACGTGCTGTATGTACTGGTGGAAAGAATGAGGATAACATTCACACCGGTATCGAGCGAATGATCAATGATCTACGTTCTGCTGGAATCACAACTTGGGACCTAAAGGATGTCGAAATTGAAGTTCAGAACATGGTTGCAACCTATGCTCTACACTATCCCGAAGATTACGAAGGTACCCAGAGAATGGATACTCAAGAATTGAAAGAAGGAGACCCACTCGCAGGACTACCTCGCAAGTTGAACCTCAACAACCTAACCTTCCACTTGCCTTTCGATAAGGTTGAGTACGAGCCAGAGCAATTCCCTGGATTGATTTATCGATTAGACTATCCTAAGGTAGTCTGTTTGATCTTCGGATCTGGAAAGATGGTAATCACCGGTGCTCGCCACAAGGACGAGATTCTTGAGGCTGTACAGATTATCCAAGATGAGTTAGCAGACCTGCTGTGATCTCAATGCAGCCACTAGGACCTAGTGAGGTCGATGCAAATAGTATCGATATCTGGGTTGTATCGCATGGCGGTGTAGCCTCTAATGCGCTTTGTGACCATATGGAATCTCAAGGAATTAGGACGCGACCTGATAATTATGGCCTGATTTGCCATAAGCAACATCCGGGAAAGAGTGTTGGAAAACCAATTTTGGTAATTCATGGAGATTATCTTGATGCGATTCGTTCAATGGACCGTCGTAAATTTCTAACGGCCAATGCGGCGAAGATGTGCCTTGGGATTAACGCCCCAGAAATTCCTCTTTCGAGGTTTTTGCAATCATTTCCCAATGACCCTGTTGGATTTTCTATGTTCCTCGAAAGTTTCCGTAATGCAAAACAATCCAATATCGATAAAGTCGCATTCTTACGCTACCCCTATACTAACCAAGAGGCTCTTGAGGCACTAAACTCAATTGATGTTGAAGTCGATATGGATGGCTTCTCATTACGCGAAAGAAAGAAAAAATATTCTCCGAGATCGAGTGATGTAAAGACAATTCTTGACAAGTACTCTGATTTCGATTTCAAGGAGTGAAAATAATGATTGGCTGGATTAGCACTTGGGATATCAGGTGTGGTATTGCAACATATTCTCGCTTTCTAGTTGAACAGATGGATGATGTAATCGTCATGTGCCAATCTGGTGAAGGTGATGTTGAGGGTGCGATTCCATGTTGGGGTAGAGACTCAAATGCATTTGAAGGCATTATTGCTCAAGTTGCTGCTAAGGGTATTCAACAAATGGTAATTCAGCACCAACCTGGTTTGCTAAGATTTTCATATCTCAATGAGTTGTTGCTGAAATTATCGGAGATGGGAGTAAAAGTCTTCATTACGATGCACAATACACGAGACCGTTCTCTTGTATTCCCGAGCAAGCGGATTGAGAAGGCGATAGATGGTCTGAAATCATGCTCAACTGTAATGGTGCATACTGAAGCAGATGTTGAAAATCTAAGAACTCTTGGAATTGAAGAAAATGTAGTAATGATTCCACATGGAATATATCCTCCACCCTCTGATTCTGCGGAATCTCTGCCCATGGAAGGTAGAGTTATGGGGACCTTTGGATTCCTGTTACCCCACAAAGGGCAGTTGGAATTGATTGAAGCATTCGATAGACTCCCCGGTTGGGATGAATTGTTATTGCTGTGTGCAACAAGAGAAGGCAGTGGAAATATGGAGAAAAAAGTCAACTCCCTTATCCAAAATAAAGGCCTAACTGGACGTGTCCGTTTGGTTACAGATTTCTTAGATGATGATGTTGCAATATCTACTCTGTCAAAGTGTGAATTGCTAGTATTTCCATATCAAAATACCAAGGAGTCGGCGTCGGGCGCAGTTAGAATGGGTGTTGCCGCTGGAGTTCCATTAGCTGTAACTCCAATTTCAATATTCGATGATATTGCTGGTGCAATTAAGATGCGCGGCAGAAGTGTCGATGATATCGTAGCAAGTATTTCAGCAATCGGACAAAAGAATTTGGATTCATCTCGTGAATCAATGATAAAGTTACGAGATGCTCTTCAATGGGATGAAGTCGCAAAGCGAATTCAAGAGCGGCTCAAATAATCGATAATTTGGTCAGCCGCTTCCTCGGCACTTACTTGAGTAGTGTCAATTCTAATTTCAGGATCTACTGGGCTTTCGAACGGACTAGATATTCCTGTAAAGTTTGGTAACTCGCCAGCACGGGCCTTCGCGTAGAGGCCTTTGACATCTCTTTGTTCACAAACCTCTAGGGGGGTATCGATGAATACTTCGATAAATTCTTCTTCACCCACTAGTGAGCGAACCATTTGCCGTTCTGATTCAAAGGGTGAAATGAATGATGAAATACATATCAGCCCTGCATCAATCATCAATTTCGAAGTTTCACCAACACGACGGATATTCTCAACACGGTCTGCCTTCGTGAAGCCTAAGTCTCGGTTCAGGCCATGGCGGATATTGTCACCATCAAGACTGATTGTATGGCGACCCATTGCTTGTAACTTCTTTTCCAAAATATTTGCTATCGAGGATTTCCCTGAACCGGACAGCCCAGTAAACCAAACCAAACGTGGCCGTTGACTCTTTTGCTGTGCCCGGCTTTCTTTGGTTACATCCATTGATTGCCAATGGATGTTATCCGCTCGCCTCAATGCAAAATCAATCAGTCCCATTCCAACTGTATTGTTGGTCATACGATCTACAATAATGAAACCGCCCATAGTTGGATCTTCATCATAAGAATCGAATGCGATTCGGCTTGATAATGAAATATTACAAACTCCTATTTCGTTCATTTCCAGTACCTTTGTAGGTAACTCTTCCAATGTATTGACATCGATTCTATGCTTGAGTTGCCCAAGTGTCATAGAAGTGGTTTGTGTATTAGCCTTGAACAAATACTGACGACCTGGCATCATTGCATTTTCATCCATCCATAATATTCGAGTTTGGAATTGGTCTGCACTGCCACATGGATTATCAGCAGTTGTAATGATGTCACCGCGTGAAATATCTATTTCATCCGCTAGAGTAAGTGTCACTGAACGACCTGCGCCTGCAACCTCAAGGTCGCCTTCCCAAGTTACAATTCTATCAATAACAGATTCTGTGCCGCTGGGCAGGACCCTGACTTTATCTCCAGGAGAGATGGTTCCACTACCGATAATTCCAGCGAATCCACGGAATTCACGGTTTGGTCTATTCACCCATTGAACAGGCATTCTAAACGAGCGCTTTTGTGATGTTGAGGCGATTTCTACAGTCTCGAGGTAATCCATAATTGAAGGTCCATTATACCAAGGAGTATTTTCACTTGGACCAACTATATTATCGCCTTTTAGCGCAGAAATTGGTACTGCTGTTATCGCATCTAGTGCGAGGGCATCATCGGCAAATCTACTGTAATCTGCAAGTATTGAATCAAATACTTCTTGAGAATAATCAACTAAATCTAATTTGTTAACAGCTAAAATAATTCTCTTAACTCCAACCATTGAAACGATAAACGAATGGCGACGTGTTTGTGTTAGAATACCTTGACTTGCATCAACTAGGATAATTGCCACATCTGCAGTGGATGCTCCTGTCGCCATATTTCGCGTATATTCTTCGTGGCCGGGTGTATCTGCCACAATGTACTTTCTTTTCTCGGTAGAAAAGAATCTGTAAGCAACATCGATTGTAATTCCTTGTTCACGCTCAGCGGCTAATCCATCAACAAGTAGGGCGAAATCAATCTCTCCATCTTGTGTTCCAACTCGCTTTGAATCCGCCTCAAGTGCTGCTAAATGATCATCAAAAAGCATGTGTGATTCATACAGCATACGGCCAATCAAAGTGGATTTCCCATCATCGACTGAACCACAAGTAATGAATCGCAACAACTCCTTTTGCTCATGGGCAGCAAGGTATGATTCTATGTCAGTGGCAATGAGGTCGCTGATATGTGCCATCAGAAATACCCCTCTTGCTTCTTCTTTTCCATTGATGCTGTGCTATCGAAATCGATAACTCTGCCTTCACGTTCTGATGTTGTAGTCAGTAGCATTTCCTGAATGATTTCCGGTAATGTGTCGGCCTCAGACTCAACTGCCCCGGTTAATGGATAGCATCCAAGAGTACGGAACCTGACTGTTTTCATCATTGGTTCTTCGCCTTCTGCCATTGGAATTCTATCATCATCCACTAGAATCAGAACGCCATCGCGCTCGACAACTGGCCGAGGTTTGGCAAGATAAAGTGGTACAATTGGAATCTTTTCGAGATGGATATATTGCCAAATATCTAATTCAGTCCAATTTGATAGCGGGAAAACACGTATCGATTCGCCTTGGTTTTTCTTTGAATTATAGAGATTCCAAAGTTCAGGCCGTTGACGCTTGGGATCCCAGTGGTGACTTTCGTTTCTAAAAGAAAAGATTCTCTCTTTTGCACGTGATTTTTCTTCATCTCTACGCGCTCCACCAAATGCAACATCGAACCCATGAGCATCCAATGCTTGTTTTAGCCCTTGAGTTTTCATCATATCTGTATGAGTTGAAGAACCATGAATAAATGGGTTCATTCCCATCTCTTTGCCTTCAGGGTTGATGTGTACAATTAAATCAAGACCAAATTCTTCGGCTATCTTTTCCCTAAACGCAATCATCTCTGAAAATTTCCACATCGTGTCTATGTGCATGATTGGGAATGGCGGCTTAGCGGGATGGAAAGCTTTCATTGCAAGATGTAACATTACCGATGAGTCCTTACCAATCGAATAGAGCATTACGGGGTTTTCCGCTTCTGCAACAACTTCTCTCATGATATGGATAGCCTCGGCTTCCAATCTCTGAAGATGAGTCATTCTATCCTCCATCACAGCACCTCAAGCAAACCTTCGGACATTGACTTCATTCATCAAGGCTGGTATCTCTCCCTTTGGGAGAGCATCAATGCCTCCTGCGGTCGCGCGGCCGCCTCCTCCAAACAGAGAACACAACTCGCCTATGCCACTCTGTCCACGCAATGAAACTTGCAAAGTTTCACCTTTGTCGATTGCAATTACATGAGGACCGGGGCCTTCTGAGTTGATTCTATGAGCCATTACCCCCACTACCCTACGAGCCCAGGCTTCATCGGGAAGCAAATATATTCCTTCAACCTCAACTATCGAATTCACATGAGACATATCGTTAGCAAAACCTTGTTGCAATGTTTGAAATGTGGATGTTAGCATAAAATTACTAGGGGTTTCAGATTTAAGACATAAATTCAATAATTCATTTGGATGAAAGTGTAAATCAGAAAGGTCCGCCCCATATCCATTGTAATTGAGAAGTTCTCCCAATTCTTTGAACTCAGGTTTGGCCGAGTAAGAAGACAAACCATCCCCGTGGAGAGCGACTTGGGCCCAATCGGATTCTACCCCTAAATAAGACTCGATAATACGCGCAGTACAAACTTCGGCTGCAGTGTTAATATTGGTTTCAACGCCTTCGATTTTCTCGCCGGGTAAATGATGGTCAAACCAAGTAATTTTGATGCCATCTCGGACCATTTGACTAGCTCTTTGGTGATTCCGTGCCAGCGAGATATCCATTACGATTATTTCATCTCCCGGCCCGGGGTTTATTTTCTCAAGAAGTTCGATATCTCGCTTGACACCAGTCACTGTTTGCCCATCAATGCCATGCACTAAACCCCATTGAACCATGGAACAAATGCCATCAGCATCACCATTGAAGGCGTACCAGCGCATGTTACGGCCAGTCTGACTATGAACATGAGTCTATTGCCCAACATGATTGGGAAATCGGGTGATATCGCTTGTTTTCTACTCTATTTATGTAAAATTACTAAAATCCGTGCCGCCCTCATCTATATCTATCCGCCATTAGCATAATCAATTCATGCGCCGAGAAGTGGGGATGGTACTCCTCCTCTTTCTATCGACACTTGTGGTGCCTCCACAAGTAAGTGCTGGAGGTGTTGGAAGTGAAGACCCAGGTGTGAGTGATGTCGTAACTTGGAGGGTTGGAGACAAGTGGATATACGCAGGCGCATTCGACCCTACTGGTTTGATTCAAGGCGCTGGGGTTGATGCCTCAGTTGGCAAAATCGGGGGAGACTCTACAACAACTGTCGATGCAATTTCTGAAATTAATATAAATGGAATTCCAACTTTGGTTTATGAAACATCAGCTAACGCTGATTTCGATAAAGCAGGAGTAATGCTTGCAGGTTATGATGGAACTGTATTGATCAAATATCAAGTTAATGAAGTCAGGCGTGTATCAGACCTTGCTAAATTATCCTCAGACCTCTCCCTAGATGTTGTTTTCGTTCCATCATTTGGTTCTGCATTTACACAGGATATTGCAGATATTACAATTAGCACATCATACGACCCCATCAATGAAAATTATGATTTTCCAATGCGTGTTGGAGAAACATGGAATACATCCTATGTATCATCTACTGCATGGTCGGGTTCTTCCGAATATATTACGCCGTTTCCACAACCAACCAGTGGAGCCAATCACACAAATTGGGAAATCACTGATACTGGTAAACCTGTAAACGATTTAGGAGAGCAAATTGGATATGGTGGCTGTAATGCATCATATGAACTAACTTCCTATGATGATAATGGAACTGAAACATCATACGAATGGTTTTGTCCAGAGGTTCGTAATTTTGCATGGTCACATACCGAGGAAGATATTGGATTAGTAATTGATTTTAGACTTAAGCAATATCTTCCAGTAGGATCCAGTGGCGTTATTGCCAATTCTAATCCAGGATATCGAAATATGAAAATCGATGTTGAATTATCAACTCAAATTACCGCATTGAATACACCTATCGAAGTTTGGGCCAATGTTAGTGATGCTTCGGGAAATCCACAATCCGGCCTCAGTGTTGAAATCAGACATGAATCTGAGGGCTTCTCAACAACTCTTACTACTGCATCAAATGGGAGCGTTTGGGCGATTATTTCAGTTGGTAATGCGACCGATACTTCGGCCACTACGATTGATTGGGCAAGCCATGGAATCGTAGCTGCGAGTGGGGGAATGTTCGGTGTATCAACTGTAACTTTGGATGAAGATATCGTGGGGCTGGATCTGGTTGCTGGATTTGAACGTGCAAACATCTTGCGTAATCGTAGTGGTGAATTAGTTACTATGAATTCTATTTCGGGGTACAATATACTACCCGGTGATAACTTAACAATCCAATTACCAGTTTACAACCGTGGTATTACGGCTAGTAATCCAACTACGACTCATATCACATATCCCGATGGCTATGAAGTGAGTGAAATATTACCTTCTCTAGAAATGTTTGAACAATTCATTTTTGAAATTGAATGGCATGTTGATATCAATTCGAGTATTGATAATCAGACCATACAGTGGGAAGTCGACCGCCAAATGGCTAATCCTAATGATGCAGATTCCGCAAATGACATTGGTACTCTCTCCCTGTTTATTGGAAGTATTCCAACATATTCAGGGGAAAATCAGAGTGCATGGACTAATGAAAAAATCCTGTTAAATGCTTCCACTAGTTTCGATGAAGATGGAGGCTCTGTTTGGTGTATGTTTGATATCGAATATTATGATGGTACTTACTCAATGGCTCATCAAAAAGTAATGCGTAATAGTTGCTCAATAAATTGGACTTGGCTTGATGACGGGATATATTCAATTCTAGTCACGGTATATGACGAAGAAGGAGATTATTCTGAAAATATTCTCGAAGTCGTAATTCATAATCGTGCTCCCAATGTAGAGATTATCTCTCAACGCTCACAGGTTAAAGTTGAACATCCCGTTACCTTGTACGTATTTGCAAATGATTCCGATTCAGAAGACCCATGGCCCGGAATTGTCGATGTGCACTGGCCTAATGCTCAATGTAAAGAAGGGTACTACTCACGAGTTTGTACCACAACAGCATGGGAAGAAGGTCTACACACATTCACTGCAATTGGAACCGATGATGATGGAAATCAAACCTATGCAACCATCGATATTGAATTTACAAATATTGCACCTCATGATGTTGCAGTTACAATGTGGGATGAAAATAATGTATTGATTGATGCCACTGGACAGATGACATGGTTGGTCGGTGAAGACCAAGAAGTCGAACTATCCGCTCGCGCTGAAGACTCATTAGATGATCTCGAAGATTTGCGATATGAATGGTCATTTGGGGCCGATACAGAGGGAAGAGAATCCAGAGTCCCTATGCTCTGGAGTGAATCTGGAATGCAAACCGTTTTGGTTAGAGCTATCGATTCGGAAGATGTAGATAGTGGCTGGGTTGAACGCTGGGTAGATGTTAGAAATATCGAGCCACAAATTGAAGATCTGCCGGAGATAATGGCAGTTGCAGAAGGACAGGCTGTCAGCCTGTCAGGCGTAGCATGGGACACACCATCTGACATGACAGATTTGATTATTTGCTGGGATATAGACCCCGGGGCAGATACCGATGGCATTGGCTCAGCAGATGATGACTGTGATATTGAAGGCGCAGATTTAACTTGGTCTTGGCAAAACGCAGGTGTCCATAATATTGTATTTCATGCGACTGATGATGATGGGGCAAGAAATTCATCTACTGCTGCGGTTACTGTTCTCAATCTCCCACCAATGATTCGAATGGTCGTACCAAATAGTGCGATCGCTGGTGAGACGGTCCAATTTGATGCATCACCAACTCTTGACTCAGAGATTGACAGAGAGTACTTGACAGTGGTTTGGGACGTGGACTGCTCGATTGATAGCGATGGAGATGGAATCAAGGACAATGACGCTGATTTAGTTGGTTCAATCGTAAAATACTCATTTCCTAGGGCTGGTAAATTCACGATTAAGGCTATTGCTTGGGATGAAGAAATTATGAAACCAAGCAGTAAAACCGCAGTGATTGAAGTTGATTCGCCAGATAGAACTGTCTTTGAGGAAGTAATGGAATCTTTGACTGGTGAAGAAGCGAACCCGTTCCTCCAGTTAGTAATGATTTCATTAATTATTTTTGGACTTGTAATATTCTTAAAGAAAGGTCAGAAAAAGCGTAAATCGGTGTGGGATGATGACGATGTACCAACTATCGAAGTTCCACTTGAAGCGCCTTCAATGGATGTATTCAGTCAAGAGTCGATTGAAACACCAACGGATGCGGGTGAACCTGATGCATTGCCCCTTCCTGAAGATGGGCTGCCCGAGGGATGGACAATCGAACAGTGGCAACATTATGGCCACCAGTTCATAGAAATACAAGAATCTGAGAACGGACAGAATGAAAAGTAAAGGGCATACTCCGTATGTCAATGCGAACAGTTGTCCCCATCTTTATCCTGATATTAATGACTGCGTATGGGCCACTATCTATGCTCGATGAATTTGAAGAAAATCAAACTAATTTAGCCGGGGAATCGGGAGTTGATGTTCATGATGTCCCAACATGGAGAATCGGAGATACCTGGGTATATGAAACCAAATTCGATGTTGCGGGATTAATACAAGCTGCCAATGTTTCTGCTTCGATTAATACACTAACTGGCGACACTTCTATGGAAGTCACAGATATTAAATTTGTAACGATCCAAGGTATTCAAACCTTGGTTTACGAATTGAGTATTGATGGTACTTTCACTTCTGGAAATAATGGTGCAACACTGGAAGGAACTTCTGGTCGGCTCGACATTGTATATGAGGGGACAGACCTTCTGCGTGCTAGTGACCTTGCGGTATGGGATAGCGAATTTACCCTACTCGTTGAGTTTGCTCCATTCAATTTAGGCTGGATTGCACAGGAATTAGCAGATATCACATTTGCAACTGTGTATGAGCCTCCTCGAGAAAAGTTTGATTTCCCACTACGCACAGGTGACCAATGGACCAGTAATTACCAGTCTGGAACCAATGTTACTGGAACTTCGGACTACTTCGACCCAACTACATTTGATACACCATATGTTGAAGATAATACCACTTACCAAGTCACATCTGATGGCACTCCTGCAGAAACTGGTGTTACCCCTCCCTCGTACAGTGGCTGTTCTGATTCACACAAAGTGAATGCTTGGAACAATACTGGCTCTGCTAACGGCTTTGAATGGTATTGTGATTCTGTAAGGTCATATGCATGGTATCGAATTATCAATCCTGCCGGTTTCCAAATCGATTGGTTATTGAAAACATATTCTCCAGTAGATTCTTCTGGAGGAGTTCCACAATCATCGCCTGGAATTAGAAATGCAGTCATAACAGTTGAACCTGAATTTGTTGCAATCTTGCCGAATGCAACTGAAGAAGTCGTTGGCCACTTTACTGTCAATTCAGCCAACGAAGTAGGGAAGAATCTACAATTACGATATGAAAGTGATAATGTAATTATGAGTTTAACTACCGATTCAAATGGAGAAGTTACTCCATATTTGGATGTTGGTTTTCTACAAGATGCATCTGCTGCATCTGATGATTGGACCAGTAATGGAGTAATCATTTGGGATCCGGTAAACAAAATTGTTGGAGCCGCTACAATTGTGATGGATTTGTCTGTTGTAGGTGTTGATTTGGTTGCTAAGCCAGATTCAATGATTGTAACAAGAGCAAGGGGGAATGATTCGGTGATCTTATCCCAAGCAAGTGGATATAATGCATTACCAGGAGATACAATTCATTTCTCCGTTCCTGCTCAAAACCGTGGAGTTTTGGTTTCGCCATCCACTGAAATGGAAATAACTACCCCAGATGGTTCAACTGTCAGAGGAACCCTTCCTGCACTCGCACCTTATTCAGAAGCAAGAGTCGATGTTAACTGGACTGTTCCACTTGATGCGGCGATTGGAATTCAAACCCTCTCATTTATGGTAGACCCTGATAATATGGTTACTGCAGATGCGAATCGCTCAAACAATAATGCCTCGCTGGATATTTTCATTGGTAGGATGCCTGTGGTAAATATGACACTAGGCGACAATGTGTTCACATTTGTTAATGTAACAATTGATGCTTCTTCTTCATATGACTTGGATAGTGGGCCTGTTGAGTGTTTCTTTGAAATCCAAGATGGATTTAGAACCGAATACGTCGATGCCCCGAATTGCCAAACTAACTGGTCATGGACTGATGATGGGGAATGGGATGTCAAGGTAATTGTGGTCGATGATGAACTCGATGAAATCGAATTGATTCTACAAGCTGTGATTCTAAATCGAGACCCGTATGTCAACTTAACGTCGCCTTTGGCAACAGTTGCTGCAGGGTCTTCGATTACTTTCAATGCAACCGATAGTGGTGACACTGATACAATCTCTCCTGAAGGACAACATGTTACAATTACATGGCCGAATAGCGCATGTTCTGAAGGACTATATGGACCATATTGTACTCTTTCACCTGAAGTAGAAGGTGAACACCAAATTGAGGTAGTTGTCACTGATGATGACAATTCATCTACTTCTGATTTCTTCACCTACGAGGTACTCAATGTAGCACCAACAGTTGGAGAGATGCTATTGTCAATAAATGGAATTCCATTCATACCGCAAGATGGCATTTGGAGTGTTGATGAAGATGTTGTTGTTTCTCTGGCAATTGATGGCGATGATACTCTGTCTGACAAAGAAGGCTTACTGATTACGTGGTACCCAGATGACTTTGACCAAAATTGGACCGTCACTACATCAGGCCCAAATTCGGCAATTACTGCCGCATGGTCTGACTCGGGGCTACATACTATCCGAGCCTTTGCTACTGACGATGATGGTGCTACAAGCGATACTATTCTGGGATATGTTAGTGTGAATAATATTGCTCCAGTATTAGGGACATTACCGGCATCACAGGCTCTTTTTGAAGATGAAGTCCTAAATCTAAGTGCAATAGCAACCGATGTTGCTGATGCTGAAGACTTGATTTTCTGTTGGGATTTGATAGTTTCAGTTGATTCCGATGAAGATGGCATTCTAACAAATGATTGTGATGTCGAAGGTCAAGATTTAGAATACTCTTGGGCGACTAGTGGGCTGCGCACTATTACTGCAAATGTCTGGGATGACGATAATGCGACAGACACCTTCTCGATTGACGTAACTATCGTTAATCGCCCACCTACTGCTGTGATCTTTGTTCCTGACGATGGTTTTTCAATCACTGAAGGCGATACGATTACATTTACTGGAAGTGATTCATTGGATACTCCAACCGATAGAATCAATCTGATATTTATCTGGAATGACCCCAATACCGAGGGGGCAGCGCAAGATGGATATGGTGAAAATTATACTATCAAATTTGACCAACCAGGTAAATTCTTTGTAAATCTAACAGTTACTGATGATGATGGGAAATCTGCGACTGCTTCAATACTTGTTGAAGTAGTGGAAAAGCCTTCTGAAGGCTTGCTAGGAGTTTCAGGGACTACGGCAATAGTGTCCGCTCTTGCAATATTCATTGCCGTACTATTGGGCGTTCTTGTCATGCGTGGACGTTCCTCAGATTCAGAACCAATGATTACAAAGAATATTCCCGACCAAGTATGGAATGATTCTCCTTCAACATCCCCGCCACCAATGGAGACTGCTAGTTCAGGGCCACCATTGCCGGCATCTGGCCTTCCACAAGGTTGGACTATGGAGCAATGGGCATACTATGGTGAGCAATATCTAGCAGATCACGCATCAGCACCGGTCTATTCTGAACTAGAACCGGTCCAAGCCTATTCAGAACCGGTGCCAACCCAAACCTATTCAGAACCGGTACCCGTTTATTCACAACCGGAACCAGTACAGACCTATTCAGAACCTGCTCCGGCAGTACTTGACCAGCCCATGGTTCAAGAACCAGCACCGACCCCTGCGTCGCAGGCCCTAGCCGATCTTCTAGATGACTTGGACCTATGAGCAGTGGAAATAATGGGCACACTTTGGCAATTTTTTGGCTTCCCTGACCCGGAAACACCAGCTTTAGAAAATGTAAGTCGTTCCAAAAAGAAGGCTAAGAAGCCGGAACAGGCACCAGGCCAACAATTGACAATTGTTAGTCCAATAGATGATGCGCCTCTAGAAACAAATTCTACAATCGAAGTGGCACCACAACCAGTCTCAATTCCTCCACCGATTAGGCACACTTCTAAGATTCCAGATGGATGGGTCGGACCTGTAACACCGGATGGTATTGCCTTCCATGACCTCTCTAATTATTCGTCACCTCCTTCTGGATATCCAGATAGAGCACTTAGATATGTGATGCCCGATAAAATGCACCGCCTTCCTATGCGACAAATCGAAGATCGAATTCGAAGAGGTGATACAGTAATTGTTGACCTTACAGGTCTAATCCATATGGACACCCAAACGAATGCTTGCAGGCGAAGTTTGAAACAAATGGGTGATGAAATTGATGTCCCGATATTTTCTCTAGATGCAGAAGACAAACTTCTCCTATTACCCGGTAACAAAGTATCAATCGATGTTTCGCGACATGATTTGGGTCTTTCCCCATTACTAATTTGAAGTTATTGTGGGCTTAGAAACTATATGCCAGCCCTGTTTCGGATACACAATGAATTCCGATATCCACCATAAACAGCACTGGGCTGTTGGTACATATATCGATTTGATGTTAGCCGCAATCATCATGCAAATTATATTCTTTTTTACATCTGTTTGGGTCGGCACATACGGTTCCGATTTTTTTGATAAAAATTTAGAAGAAATTCAGTATGTACTCCGAATGCAAATCGGTCTTGGATGGATGATGTGTATTATCGCAGGACTTGGATTTAGCATTCTCCCCCTTATTTATGACGTACCAGGCTTTGAAAAAACTGTAATGCGGATATATGTCACAATGAATATGTCTGGCCAATTTGCCATAATGTTCGGCATAGTTAGTAGGGACATTGCAGTGTTCCATACTCTTTCAACAATCGGCTTAACCTTACTATGCGGATCTCTAATCTGTCTTATTTCACCTGCTATGACTATTTTCAAAAGCAAAAAAATAGAATCGGACACGATGGGGGCGTTCTCCTATTCGATAGGAGCAATCATGCCAATTTTGGGAATCGTTACAATAATTTGTTGGATTGCACGCGACTACTTTAATGGAGTGTTGAAAATTTCAGAAGCACTAGTATTTGATTTCTTCATTCCCCTTGCAATTATTGCAACTATTATTTCTCATATAAATCGACGTTTAGATTGGGAAATTATCAAACCCAGTAATACAGGAAAGAGTTATGGTATTTTCACAATACTACTTCTCTTGGCAGTAATTTCAGAACCGCTATCAAATAGCGGTGACATTTCGATGCGAATAAATGCAACATTATCCTCACTGCCATATTTCTTTATCTTCATTATGTTAAACCCTAAACAAATTATAACAAAGATCAAACAGGGTAATCCCTATAGCAAGATGGTCATAACTGCAATATTCTGGTTACCATTTATTGGAATTGCATCTTACATGGAAATTATGCAATATGTTGAAACAACCAAAGCAATGATGTCTTATTACAGATGGATATTGATTTTTGGATTTAGTTTCCAAGCATTATGGGGATTTGCAGCATTTTTGCATGATGACCATAAGAGAGTTTCAATCCATAGAAGGAAATCTCAGTGGTTAATTTTAGTGACAATAAATCTAGGAACATTGGTCACTATATATTCGATGTTTAGTAGTTGGTATAGCGGTGAAATATTGATACAATACCCTCGGTATGGAATTGCCCTTTATGCTCTATCCTACATACTTATTCTAATTTATTGGCTCAAGGATATTTTCTTCAGTATCGATGACTGGCATAAAATTCCACTGTACTATGACCAATACTTAGCACATCCCGAGCAAGGGCCTGGATTTGATTTAGAATTGTCAAACGACTAATCTTAATGCGCTTGGAGCAAAACCTAGAACTGTCAATTCATCACCTTCGACAAGTTTTGCATATTCGCCCATAGCACCCGCCAAATCATATGATCCTGCTTTACCAACCCATGAACCAGACTGAATTAATTCTTTGATTACGCTAGATTCTAATTCTTGAAATTCAACCATAGCATATTCAACAAAGAAAGTCCAGTCGCCACAAATCTGGATGCCTGTAGCAGACCAAACTTTGTGTTGCCGTCCAGACAATCTTTCCAACATAGATGTTGCCTCGGATTCATTAGTAGCCTTACCCAACGCCATATTTGGGTCATCTGGGTCATTGACCATCGTATCTGCAACAATTACTGCCTGATAGCCATGATTGGTTTTTACAAAGTCCGCTTTCCGACGACAAATAGTCAACACCTGACTTGATACAGAACCGAGTGGCGGCGTCTCATCTACGCCCCCAAGTGCTTCGATATGAATCTCTCCAAATCGTTCCTGAAGAATTTGTGCGCGACGCTGTGAAGCACTAGCTAACCAGATTCCCATATGCGGGCGTTTGGGGGTCACCTTGAAGACAACATCGCTATTACACCGTACCGGTGAGAGGTCATGAGTGACATTGAAAGGATTCCAACACACATCGCTGGACTAGATGAAAATATGCAGGGTGGTATCCCTCAAGGCCACATTTGTATCGTCGCTGGACAGTCTGGTGCAATGAAATCTTCAGTTACCTTTTCGCTATTGTATAATGCCGTTCTATATGGCGAAACCAGTGGGATATATGTTACTCTTGAGCAAGGAAAAGATTCGTTACGCTCTCACATGTCCAATATGGGAATGAATGTTGATGACCCAAGGGTTCGCAATCGAATTGCTATTATCGATTTGGCAGATTTACGTGTTCAATTGGATGAACAAGGAATGAGTAACCGCATCGATTGGATGGGGCAACTGATCAAGCAACTTACTTCATATCGACAATCTATTGGATTTGAATTGTTAGTATTCGATTCTCTTGGTGCTTTCTTTACTCTAACCAAAATGGAAAATCCTCGTGACGAAATTTTCCGCCTATTCGAAGCATGCCGCAGACTAGAACTAACTTCGTTCTTTATCTGTGAAATGACTGGTGAAGACCACAAACAGTTTGGAGAGTATGGTGTTGAAGATTATCTTTCAGATGGTGTAATGCACCTAACAATGGACCGTGAAGGCGACGATATCACTCGAAAGATAGGTGTTATCAAAATGCGTCATACCCATCACAAGTTAGGATATTCACCTATCCTCTGGAATTCTGCAGATCAAAGATTCTCAATTGAGTGACTAGATTCTTTGAGGTATGTGTCATTAATATGAGGATGGAACAATTCATGCTAAGGAATACATTCATCGCATTGCTTTTTCTATGTGCTCCATTAACAGGCTTTGTTCAGCCAGTTGAAGCACTCACTGGCAATGAAGTGATTCAAGCATCAAATGTTCTCACTGATGAAGCAAATATTACAGCATCTAACCTTGACTCTGCAGATCAGTACAAATGGATTTTATTCATCTATTATCCAACGGGCTCTATGTGTGCATCTGACACGGGATATATGACACAAAACGTTCAATCTACGATGACTGATTCTGCACATTGGGGTCCTTGTGTACAAGCAGGAAACTATACTTTTTCCTTACGATTATACAAGTATTCAAACAGCCAAATTCTGGATTATCACAATGGAACATTTTACTCCCCAGGCACTAATAATTCAACCACCCAAGATAGTTATGAGCCAAATGATGGACAAAGCGCCGCTGTGCAAATCAATACCTTCACCAATTACACGAATTTAACAATGCACTCCTACAGCGACGAAGATTGGTTCTGGTTCAATGTGACTGGCAATCAGAATATTTGGGTTAATCTTACACATAACCATGCAGAAATGGATGCAATACTCTGGGCATACAGAGACACAGGTGGAGGTTTCAAGACTACTCTTGACCACAGCGATACCGAAGTTGATTGGGAGCAAGCAACCTTCAATTCATCAACTACTGCAAATAATACTTGGACGATATTAATCAGAGTGTTAGCTACTAGCGGTGCTGCAGGGTACAATATGAGCATTGAACATGCAAATCGAAGTACTCCTGCAAAAAATATCGCAGATTCATATGAACCAAATGAGGCAATCAATCAGTCCCACTCCATCTCTCTACCGTTTAGTAGCCAAAGTGCAACTATCCACAATTCCACAGACGAGGATTTCTATTCGTTCTATGCAAGTAGTGGTGATGCGTATTGGTTAAACTTAACCTTCATTGACTCAGGTGGAGACCTCGAATTATTCCTATACGACAATTCAGGTACTGAATTAGATTCATCTGAGACTTCAACAAACAATGAACAAATCAGTTGGAGTGCAACTACAAATGGAACCCATCACATTAGGGTTGATGGATTTAGTGGCGCTACCAACACATACCGATTAGAAGTTGCAACTAACTCTTCAACCCCACAACCAATTCTAGTAAATGGGGATCTTGTTGTTGGCAATAATAATGCTACATCGGGATGGTCGTATATTTACAACACAACGGCGAATGCAAGTTATTCGGTAAACTGGAATTTGTCTAGGTGGAATAGTGGTAATCTCCTGATAGTTGACAATGGGTCCTATTCTTGGAACGCATCAAATGCTGGAGCAGTAAATAATCAAACTATTAGTCATCAACGCAACTGGATAAGTGAGAGTTGGTGCCTAGTTGCAACTCTTGAAGGAACTATCAACTCAACAACATTACAACTTGACACATCGATTGATTGCTGGACTCCAACCTTCATCGAGACTGATTTCCCTAATGACTGGAAAGTAAATGTCAACCTTAGTGATTTAGAACCTAGTTCTAATTTTCATTATTCTTGGTCGATAAGAAATTCAAATGGTGCAAATATCCACAATAGTGGGAATAATAGCATCTCAACTTCTACTACGGGTAACGGATTTACCACTGCATCGTGGAGCTATCTCTCTCAAGGCTCCAATTGTCTTTGGGCCGACATTTGGGCAGCAAATGGAACACTTCTTGAGCACAAAGTCGATTGTTATACTCCAACCTTACCAGCAGTCAATTTCACTACTTTTAACAATACAAGTATCGGAATTAGTTCCAGTCAATTACTCAATAATGGGCCATGGAGAGTACATGTGGAAATTGAAGATTTCAACGGTCTAGTTTTACAATACACTACAAACAGAACATGGACCGGTTCATCTGACCATTGGGAAAACTGGACATGGACTCCACAGAATACTAGTGGATGGTATTGCGCAGTAGCCTACTTACACAGCCAAAATGGAAGCCTCTGGGATGTAGATGAAACCTGTATTCAACTAGCATTTGATGACGATGGAGATGGGGTTCTCAATGAAGATGACTGGTGTAATAATACGTTACCAGGATATACTGTTGACATGAATGGTTGCGCTGATTACCAGAAAGATAGTGACAATGACGGTTATACTGACGATATTGATGCGTTCCCAGGAGACTCTTCGGAGTGGAATGACAGCGATAGTGATGGATATGGTGATAATACCGATGAATTCCCTAACGACGGTTCCGAATGGGAAGATAGTGATGGAGACGGTGTTGGCGATAATGGAGATGCATTCCCTAACGACCAGTATGAATGGGCAGATTCGGATGGAGATGGGTGCGGGGATAATAGCGATGCATTCCCCAATGATAATTCCGAATGCTTAGACTCTGATGGTGATGGTGTAGGTGATAATTCAGATGCATTCCCTAGCGATGGAAACGAAACTAGCGACTCTGATGGCGATGGTTGCGGTGATAACAGTGATGCATTCCCAAATGATAATTCCGAATGCTTAGACTCTGATGGCGATGGAGTTGGCGATAATGCGGATGTATTTCCATCTGACATCACCGAATGGACTGACACCGACGGTGATGGCGTAGGTGATAATTCAGATGTATTCCCTACTGATAATAGTGAATGGCTTGATTCTGATTCTGATGGAGTTGGTGATAATGGAGATTTGTGCCCTAATACAGGAATCGGTGGAATCGTTGATTTACAAGGATGCGATGATACACAACGCGATACTGACATGGACGGCATCAAAGATGCATTCGATACATGCCCTGCAACGCCGCAAGGTGAAAATCCAGACAATAGTGGCTGCTCTGCAAGCCAGAGAGATACTGACAACGACACCATAACAGATGATCGTGACCAATGTCCGACAACTCCTCCTGAATCGATCGTTGATGGAGTTGGCTGTTCTGATGATGAAAGAGACTCTGATGATGATGGAATTGTTGATTCCGCTGATTATTGCCCAAATACACCAACTGCTCAAATTGTTGATTCCAATGGCTGTGCTCCTTCACAAAAGGATACTGATTCCGATACCATTACCGATAATTTTGACCTTTGCCCAGGAACTATCGATACATCTTCTATTGACTTAAATGGATGCTCAGATTCACAAAGAGATAGTGATGGAGATGGAGTGAAAGATAGTAATGATATCTGCCCTTCCACTCAAGATGGAGCCTCGGTAAATCTAGATGGTTGTGGGCCAAATGAACGTGACACCGATGGAGATGGCCATCTCGATAGTATCGACCTATGTCCTAATACTCCATCTGGTGTTTTCGTAGACTTCAATGGTTGTGCAACCATGCAGAAAGATAGTGATTCTGATGGTGTAAATGACGCTGATGACAAGTGCACCTATACTTCAGCAGGCGAAATCGTAGATGTTGATGGCTGTACGGAATCACAACGAGATTCAGACCTTGACGGTGTAAATGACATGCTCGATGATTTCCCATATGAATCAAGGTATTCTTCGGATAAAGATGGAGATGGAGTTGCTGATGAATTAGATGCATACCCACTTGATGCTAGTCGTTCAAAAATGGAAGTAGAAAGTTCAAACACATTGATTGTGATACTGATGATAGTATTGATCGCAGTAATTGGTGGCGTTGGATTCATGCTATACCAGAACCAGAACAAGGAAAATATTCCTGAAAAATCATCTCCTAATGATGGTCCAAGTGAATGGATTGATGCAAATGGTGTCAACTGGTCTCGTTTAGAAGACGGTACAGTTCACTATTGGGATAATGAATCTCAGAAATGGGTTAATTCGAAATAATTATTCAACTGTAACTGACTTTGCAAGATTGCGAGGCCTATCTACGTCACACCCTAATGCTAGGGCTGTCTTGTAAGCAAGCAGTTGAGTTGGTAACACTGACAGTAAAGGAGTTAGTAATGGATCACATGCAGGAATTGGTATTGCGATATCGGCTTCTTCTGAAATCGTATCTCCCTCTTCGTGTATAAGGATAATTTTTGCACCTCTTGCCTTACATTCATGCAGCGATGCGATTGTTTTCTCTCGATGTTTATCGTTAGGTGCAATTACCACGATTGGACTTCCCTCTTCTAGTAGAGCAATAGGTCCATGCTTCATTTCTCCAGCGGGATATGCTAGACAAGGAATGTAAGCAATTTCCATCAATTTCAATGCACCCTCACTAGCAACTGGTGATGAAAGGCCGCGACCAAGGAACATCACACTCTT
>JABIGM010000058.1 GCA_018650165.1 Methanobacteriota archaeon | reverse complement strand
CTCGATTGTTGATGGTACTGACCGGTTCACGAAACGTCCGTGAAACCGTTTTGTTCCCTAGAGACCGCAGCCGGGTAACCCCTTGAGTTGATTCACGTGCCCGTTGATCGAATGCAATGGGGTGCCGAAGACTGGCAATTCGCAGATCTGTATATGCCTGATGAACCCTCTCAATATCAAAAGGACCAGGGCGTGCCATGTGTCATGCTAATTCATGGTGGTTTTTGGAAGAGTGAATATACTCTGGAATTGATGGCTCCAATCGCTGAAGACCTTGCTGAGCAAGGGATTGCTGCATGGAATATTGAATTCAAAGGGTGGTCTGCAGGAGATGAAGGTGTTTGGGTTGATACTTTGTCTGATGTCATGCGTGCATGGGGTCAACTGGCACTACTTCCTGGAATAGACATAGTTCGCTCTATGATAATGGGCCATTCTGCAGGAGGCCATCTTGCATTGATGATGGCTGCAGTTGCGGACCGCAAACCTTGGCTTACAATCGCCCAAGCACCACTAGCCGATTTGGTTGCAGCAGATCATGCTAAATTATCTGACGATGGAGATGCCGTTCGTCGCTGGGTAGGTTGCAAGCCTGAAGGCAATGAAGAGATTTGGAGGGGGATAAACCCCATCGATAATCCACCTCAAACTGCAGTTCTAGTGATGCATGGCAAAGCAGATGATGAAGTGCCATGGACACAATCTGAATCTTATGCGAGAGCGATGGATGCGAAAGGGATAGAAATTCAGAAGTTATGGCTGCCTGGTGACCATTTTTCAATCATTGATGTTGCTAGTGATGATTGGTTAGCACAAATTGAAGCGATTCGTGACTGGCTGTGAAGGTTCAATACCATGCGCCTCTTGGCATTGGCATGGACTGGCTAGGAGATGACTATCCGTTTTCGACCTCTGCCTTAGAGGGCAAGCATGCAATTGTGTGCGGGGCATCCAAAGGAATTGGAGCAGCAACAGCACAAATGCTGGCAAAAGCAGGAGCAAAAATAACTGCAGTTAGTAGGAATCCACAGAGTCTAATTTCTACACTTAAAGGCTCAGGTCACACTGCAATTAGCCTTGATTTAGAGAATCAAGAAGCAATTGACAAATTCATTTCTTCAATTGGGGAATGCCACATCTTAATCAATAATGCAGCAGGTCCACCGGGCGGTCCACTATTGGAAAATAGCGTCGAAGATTTTCTCGCTCCATTCCAAAGACACCTTCATGCATCACACAGGCTGGCACAAGGCGTAGTACCATTGATGGAAAAAGCGGGAATGGGCCGAATTGTGAACATCATCTCAACATCGGTAAGAGAACCAATCCCAAATATTGGGCTATCCAATACTTTGCGCGGTGCAATGGCCTCTTGGGCTAAGTCACTTTCAAGAGAATTGCCTGCTTGTATCACCATCAATAATGTCCTTCCTGGATTTACAGATACCGACCGCTTAGGCTCGTTAGCTTCTTCAATCAATGAAAAAACCGGAAAGAGTGTTGAGGATATTCATTCAACTTGGTTGACACAAGTTCCTATTGGACGCTTGATTGACCCACTGGAGACAGGTGCGGCCATAACATACCTTTGCATGCCTATATCCGGCGGAATCCGGGGAGTATCTCTTGCAGTAGATGGTGGAAGGCTACGTTCAATTTGAGGTGATTTTTTGCCAGTCATGAGTCAGTCACAAGCAGAAGAAGTTCTCGAGATGTTTGCAGAAGGCAAGGGCCTCGAATCGGTAAACACTAGTCTAGCCCTCCATCTGGTAGATTTGGCGCGAGAGTTAGGGCGTGATGCATTGGTTGCTCGATTGTTAGACCATGCAGCAAAGGTTTCAGTTAATGCAGAAGACCAAGGCTGGTGCCAATTCGAATTACTAAAACACCAAGGCGCTAGCAAAGATGAATTAATTGGCCTAGGCATGACGTCCGAACAAGAAGATCTCGCAGGACTTGCAGCAGGGATATTCCATCATATATCGCTAATCTCATTGGGGAGTGATGATGCAGGGATTTACGCAAACCGTTCAATGCGTCTTCGTGAAATCGCTGATGACATCGAAGGAATGATTTACGGCCATGCATTAATTGCATATATCGCTAAAGAGGAAGGCGATTTCGAGAAAAGTCAAATGCATCTTACCAAGAGATTAGAAATAATTCCGGAAACTGAAAAATTTGAAAGAATGGAAGCACTTGCAGATTTGGCTCATTCCCACTCATCTCTCGGTGAATTAGAACAAGCGCAAACTTTGTTGATTGATTCTCTGGCAATCGCAGCAGAACTACAGGAACTTTCCGGAATATTAGTGGCTCGATGGGGGTTAGCCGATTTAGCTGAAATTTCTAATCAGCCAGACGAGGCTATGGTCCAACTTTCAGATATCATGACCGCCTTTATGGAAGCCGGTGAAGCAGTGCCTGAACCGGTTAGAGAACGTATTTCCAAACTCACTGCTGAATAGTGATGTTGATACATCGTGCCCCTCTCCCTGAGGGAGAGGGATTACATGGAGTATGACATTTTCTTCTCAATATCACAGACTCCTGACCACAACGGGCATATGCCTAGTGAAGCAGAAATGTTTGCTAATTACTATTCTCAATTAGAGGCAGCAGACCGTTTGGGATTTGGAGTTGCATGGCTTGCTCAAGCCCATTTGTCAACTCATACACAACAACAGAATTCGAAACCAGTAGTCCCTCACTGGAAAGGTGAAGTTGGTCTTTGTACCGACTTCTGCCAGTTAGCATTGGAGTCTTTTAGAAGAACTAAAAAAATCGATGTTGGCTCAGCTGTAGTGAGTATTTTGGCTAGTGGTGGACCAATTGCACAAGCGGAGAGAATTGCAAATACTGTCCAATTCCTCTCGCACATGGATTCCACTCGTAAATTGCATGTCGGATTTAGTGCAGGAAGATTCGAATTCATGGCCCGTCCATATGGAATATTGCCTAGAAATGCAGTCGAGAAGGCAGCGTGGCCGGCATTGCGAGGCCAAGTTTTCATGGAGGCAAGTGAAATTTTCCTACGCCTATTACGGGGCGATACAATCCATTCTGACGAGATTAGGAAAACAATTCTCACACGAAATAATTTCCGTTCTGATGAAGACTGGATCGCTGTGCAAGATGCAGCGGGAGGTAGTCCACAGGAAATCAATATCGCAAAACGCTATCAGTTTGAAGAGATTTCAATTGTCCCAAAAGAGTGGCCACGAACCCAATTAGAATTAATTGCAGGTACACACGATCCAAATGCTCAAAACTTTGTGAATCAGTTCATGCCAGTTAAGGTGTTTAACCTTTCAATTACGTCTCCTGAAGTTATCGATTCAACACATGAAAGGATGAGCAAATTGTATCACCCCGATGGTGGGACGTGGCAAAGAAGAGATATGCCGCGAACCACATTTGTATTTTTGAATGCAGAAGATGGTTTGACGCCTGAAGAACAATCACAAGCCGCACATGAAGAAGCAAGAAACGCACTTGGTGAATATTGGAAAGCACTTGAAGGAACTCTTGACCCAGCAAAAGTGGAACGAGCAGTTGACAATGCATTAATTGGTAATGCTGCACAAATAGCAGAGCAAATCAAAGAAAGATTTCACCCTGAAGACAGGCTGATGTGCTGGTTTGATTTCTTTAATCATGATAGTGAACGTATAATTCGTAATATGGAAGCATGGTGGAACCAGGTTGTCCCACTAGTAGAGTGATATTATGGGGCTAAGGCATGATCCTAATTCTGCGGTAGCACCGGGAAAGCCAGGTTCATCCATTTATCCGGATTCACCTCTTGGTGAGGATGTAGAAGGGATACCAACAGGCCGCGATGTAGAGTGGGAACCATTGGTCGATTACCGACGAAATGGTGTTTCAGAAACCACAATACATGGAGCAGTAGCATGGTGCCATGGAGATGAAGTAATACATTCCTTTGGCGGAAATGTTCTGTGCTATGGACGCTCTATGATGAAGCCGTTTATGTTGAAGGCCTTCACTAAGGAACTGGAAAATCATACATGGGAGCAAAAGGCAATTGCTGTTGCTAGCCATAATGGAGATACAGAGCATGTAGCGGCTGCACAATCACTGCTTTCAGAAGCGGAATGGCCACTAATGCTTACCCCGGTAGATGTTCCTTTGATTCAATTTGGACGCCAAGTTAGACGACCAAGGCGTTGGTACCATACATGCAGTGGTGAACACGCAGCAATCCTTGCAGGGTGCCGGGCAAAAGGCTGGAGAAGGGCAGGTTATACCTTGCCTACTCACGAAGTATTCCATGCTTATATGGAGCAACTTAGAAGATTCCTCGGCAAAGATTGGAGTCCCCTTCGTATCGCCAAAGATGGATGTGGTTTGCCGACAGTTTCGAACACAGTTTCTGAATTAGCGAAAATATATGCTGGCCTTGTTCGTGATAAAGACTCAGACTGGATCTGGGATGCGATGTGTATGCACCCCGATTTAGTTGGTGGATTCAATCGATTGGATTCGACGATTCTCAAGATTGGAAATGGTAAAGTTATTGCTAAGGAAGGAGCAGATGGCTTACTTGGTATGGCGATTGAGCATCCTGATTATCCCAAAGGATTGGGTGTTGTTGTGAAGATTGCACATGGGTGGAATTCTCAAGCCACATGGTATGTAGCGCGTGCTATTCTGGGATGCCTCGGAATAGAATTACGGAATCCATATCCTTTACACCGTCAAAAAGCATTCATTGTTTCTGGGATTGTACCAGACCATCTACATGAGATTCTTGAAACAATTCCAACATGGGATGAATGGGATCCCGACCAGGACCGCTGGCACTATGAGGTGGATTTATGATTAAAGTCAAGAATCTAATAGGGGGTAAATTTGTACTACCTGCTGAGTGTTTTGATGATATTTCTCCGTTGGATAGTTCAGTCATTGCACAGATACCTCGAACAAGAGATGTTAGTGCTGCTGTAAAAGCGGCAGCATTAGCCCAACCAAGTTGGGGAGGACTAAGCATTAGCGAGCGATGTGACTGGCTCGACAAAATTGCGGATTCATTAGAATTAAAAATTGAAGAATTAGCCCAATTAGAATCATTAGATACTGGGAAACCACACGAAGTCGCTCTAAATGTGGATGCTGAACGTTCAATTAACAACTTCAGATTCTTTGCAAATTTCGGTCGTTCAATGAAAGAAGAAACCTTCGAAATGAAGGATGCGACAAATTACATTCTACGAAAGCCAATTGGAATAGTTGGTTTGATTTCACCTTGGAACCTTCCATTGTACCTACTATCTTGGAAAATAGCGCCCGCACTTTTGATGGGTAATTCAGTAATTGCTAAACCAAGTGAAATTACTCCCTTAACAGCGTATTTCCTCGGCCAGGTATGTACAGAAATCGGTTTACCAAACGGTGTGTTAAACATTATTCATGGTTATGGCCCTGAGATTGGCCATGCAATTGTTGAGCATCCCGAAATAAAGGCTATTTCGTTTACAGGTGGAACTGCAACTGGAAAGATAGTCGCAGCAACCGCGGCGCCGATGTTCAAAAAGTTGAGTCTTGAATTAGGTGGTAAAAATGCCTCTATTGTACTGGATGATGCTGATTTGGATATCGCAGTCCCTGGAGTCTTGAGGGCATCCTTCCTCAATTCAGGTCAAATTTGTTTGTGTGGCTCACGAGTATTGATTCATTCATCCATATATGATGAGTTCATGTCTCGCTATCTCAGTGAGTTACAGAGTTTTGAAATCGGACCAGTAATCAATGAAGCGCACCGTAGTAAGATACTGTCTTACATTGAATTAGCTAAGGAGGAAGGAGGAGAAATACTAGCGGGCGGAAAAGTTCCCGACAGGCCGGGCGCTTGGTTAGAGCCAACAGTTGTAGCAGGATTATCTCACGAGTCTCGAACTGCAACAGAAGAGATTTTTGGCCCCATGGTAACTATTCACCGGTTTGATTCTGATGAAGAGGCAATAGAAATTGCGAATTGTACAGATTATGGATTAGCAGGAAGTGTTTGGTCCAAGAATCGAGGCCGGCAAATAGCCGAAAAAATCGATTCCGGAATGGTCTGGGTTAACACTTGGTTACACCGCGACCTACGCGTACCCTTTGGAGGCGTCAAAGATAGTGGTGTTGGACGTGAAGGTGGGATGTGGTCCATCGGTTTCTTTAGTGAAGCAGTAAATATCTGCGTTATAGAAGATTGAAGTCTAGCACCTTGTCCGCATAACTGGAGTCGGGGATATGTCCGTACATGGAAACGCTCGCAAAGTGACAACTCACACGCTTCAAGAAATGAAGCGTGCTGGTGAAAAAATTACTATGCTCACCGCATATGATTACAGCCTTGCCAAACTTGTGGATAGAGGTGGAGTTGATGTCATACTTGTAGGCGATTCAGCATCTAACGTGATGGCTGGAAGGGACACGACTGTTCCGATGAGCCTTGACCATATGATCTACCACGCACAATGCGTTGAGCGAGCTGTAGACCGTGCTTTGATTGTAGTCGATATGCCATTTGGGTCATACCAAGGCAATTCAGCAATTGCTCTAGAAAGTGCGATTCGAATCATGAAGGAATCGGGAGGTCATGCAGTGAAACTTGAAGGCGGTTCAGAAATAGTTGAAAGTATCCAGCGTATTTTGACTGCGGGTATTCCAGTAATGGGCCATCTCGGTCTTACACCTCAATCAATCTACAAATTCGGAACCTATACTGTAAGAGCCAAAGAAGAAGAAGAAGCTGAAAAATTGATTGCTGATGCTAAGTTACTAGAAGACGCAGGCTGCTTTGCAATTGTATTTGAGAAGATACCTGCACACCTTGCAAAGCAGGTTAGTGAATCGATTTCAATTCCAACCATTGGAATCGGCGCCGGACAAGATTGTGATGGCCAAGTTCTTGTTCTACACGATATGCTAGGGATTACCACCGACTTTAGTCCACGGTTTTTACGAAGATATTTAGATCTCGAAAGGCAAATTACTGGGGCCGTAGAACAATACTGCGAAGATGTTCGCAGTGGTGATTTTCCCAATGATGAAGAATCCTACTGAAACAATCCTGAATAGAGCATTGCTCCAGGGATAATTCCGAATGTGATTCCGAATCCATGCCAGATTCCATACCTGAACGGCGGATGGTCAGTCTTTGACCAAGATGCACATTGCCAGACCCATACTAGAAACGGTATAGCGATATTGAAGTAACTTTCAGCGATTGACCAAAGTCCAGCCATTGGAATACATACCACTGCAATGCCAATGGCATGCTCACGGAGATTTCCTGCTCTAGTGAGTAGACTGAGAACTGGTGCCAATAGCACAGCAAGTAAAAGGGCGATTATCATTGGAGGAAACCTATGTGTACTGTAGGTGTAAACACTGATTGACACCATGAGGATGGCGAATAACGTTGGCCATATAACATGGCGAAATTTGAGGTCAGTTTTCCCCTCCATATTTGGGCCCAAGCGTCGCCGATGAATAGAAGATGCGGAACCTCTTGGTAGTAACATGGCGAAGGGCAGTATAGTAGCGGGATGTCTTGCCCCCCACCCTCCTCATCTTGTTTATGCGGAAAATCCTGACCAAAACGAGCCAGTTTCTGAAGGTGGCTGGGAACAACTAAGGTGGGGCTATGAAAGGCTTAGAGACTCCTTGAAAGATGTAGACTACGACGCAATAGTAATACTTTCACCGCATTGGCAGACATATGTAGGAACCCACTTTGTTGGGGTTGAAAGGTGTGTTTCGAAAAGTGTAGATCCCGTTTTCCCAAACTTGTTTAGATTCAATTATGACATTACTGTCGATGTTGAACTTGCTCAAGCGATTCATGATAAAGCCAAATCCGAAGGTATGTCGGTAAAAATGATGGAAAACCCGGATTTCCGTATCGACTATGGCACAATTGTTTCTTGCCACATGGTCAGACCTGAGTGGGATAAACCAATTGTTTCAATTTCTTCAAATCGAAGTTTATCCTACTACTCCGTGGAAGTAATGCAAGAAATGATGCTTGAACTGGGACGCTCTACTGCCAAAGCAATTGAAGAGAGTGGCAAAAAGTGTGTATTAATCGCTAGCAATTCTCTATCACACCGCCACTTTGTAACTGAAACTAACCCTCCTGAAGATATGAGCAAGGAGCATATCACTAGCCATGCAATGCATCTTTGGGATATGCGAATGATTGAGTTGATGAGGGATGGAAAGTCGCAACAAATCATTGATGAAATGCCGGAATTTTGTGAACAGGCAATCGCTGAAGCCGACGGTGGAGCGTTAACATGGCTCCTTTCTGCAATGGATATTCCACACCAACCTGCAACATTACATGGCTATGGTACGATTATTGGAACGGGAAATGCCATCATGGAATGGCCTTGCCACGAATGGAGTGATGAGTAATGTCTGGAGAGATTATCAAATCCCTTATTGTTCCTGCTCACCCACATCCGGTTCTTTGCCCGGAGAAAAACGAAGGATGGCAACGTATCCGTGATGCGTATGATGACGCACGCAGCCAAATCGAAGAAAGTGATGCAGATCTGATAATTATCTACTCTACACTTTGGCCAAGTGTCATTGGTCACCAAATTCAAGCCGACCCAAATCCAAAATGGGTCATGGTCGATGCAGATTTCCATGACTTGGGAAGCATACATTATTCACTCCGTATTGATTCTGATTTCGCTCATGCTTGGAATGATGCAAATCTTGCACGTGGACTAGAATCTCGTACAGTGGCTTATGACGGATTTCCAGTCGATGTTGGCTCAGTAGTCGCCCTGGAATTATTAAATCCTAATAATCGAATTCCTGCTGTGATTTGTTCAACAAATGTTTACTCTAATCGTGCTGAGACAACTGTACTTGCAAAGGCTTGTCTGGATGTTGTCAAAGCTCAAGGTAAAAAAGCGATAGCAGTCTCAGTAATGTCTCTCTCAAACAGAATGTTTACTGAACCGATTGAGCCACATGAAGATAGAATTCATTCACTGAAAGACGAGGAATGGAATCAAAAAATTCTCGAGTTTCTATCTGAAGGAAGGCTGGAAGATATCGGTCAGTTAAGTCGAACAATACATAATCAGATTCGTGTCAAGAAAGTAGTTGCTTTCAAACCGATGTGGTGGTTATCTGCAATGAATGACAATCGTAATGACCTAACTGGTAATGTTTTGGCCTACGAGCCTATACATGGTGCCGGAGCAGCAGTAGTCGTTCTTGACCCTGAATCCAATGGAACAGGAGATAAAGAATATGATGAGGATGATGTAGAATTCTATGGAGGGGATAGAGATGTTTTGGATATCGCTAATAGTGAAGATACAGAACAACATGATTCCAATTCAGGACCTGCCTTGTATGAGCCAGTTACTGGAAGGAACACGGTAAACTCCAGCAAAGCACCTAAGCCAGTGGGAGCATATCCGCACGCCCGTCGCGAAGGAGAACTACTCTACCTCTCAGGAGTTGGTCCACGTCAACCCGGTGATAATTCAATTCCCGGCGGGCCAATCAAAGATGCGGAAGGTAATGCATTGAATTATGATATCAAAGCACAAACTAGAGCAGTTGTCGATAACATCTCCCGCATCTTAGAAGAAGCAGGTTCGTCACTAGACAAAGTTATCGATGTAACTTCATTTCTTGTAGATATGGATCGTGATTTTGCGGGGTACAATGAAGTGTGGGCAGAAACTTTAGGAAAGGTTGGCCCAACTAGAACCACTCTTGCGATTCGTGCATTACCCACGCCAATTGCAGTAGAAATGAAGATTATCGCTAAAATCTGATTACCGGAATCCGGGGATTTGTGATGGCAAACCGTAGCAAGCAATAACTACTGTTCGCTCATGCTCCGGTTTAGCGGTAAGTTAACTGTTGTAAACAGGGGTGATTGTAATCGATATAAAATCCACAGCCAACAAATTACTGAAAGGTGATGT
>JABIGM010000044.1 GCA_018650165.1 Methanobacteriota archaeon | reverse complement strand
CGAACTCATCCATAGGTGGTTTCCCACATGTTCAGAACTTAAGTTTTGACCCGACACCCATCCAACACCCACGCGTGAGAAACTCATGCAAGGGTACCCTTCCAACACCCGTTAGTTGCATGGGTATTGGATGGGTTCAAGTCCAATCATGGACTACATTTCCGCCCATAATTTCAATGCTCATGCAAGCGAGGCAAAGACATGTTGGGTGTTCTTACCTTTATTCTACTCTTCCTGCTGTTATCCTTCGGAGTTTGGCGTTCCTTCACCTCAGGTGTATTGAGAGGGGCGATTGAGTTCACAAAACTAGCAGCGAAAATGGAAAGCGACATTTTTGACAGTGAAACTAAAACATTCGTTCTCGAAAGAAACGGTAAAGAAAAAGCTGTTAAAATCAAAACGATTAACAGTGCATGGAACTCCATACTCTCATCACCAACCTCCTCCGGCAGCCTTTATTTTGGCCCACAGCGAGAAAACGGTCTTCATCTTGATTTTTCGGCATGGAGCGACGGGGAAGATGATTTCATGACATTAATTGAGATGGATGGAGATAAAGTCATTAGGGAATCTGAATTTAATCTTGAAAAAAAAGGGCTAGCGCCTGCTGTTTACACTTTGATAGATATCATAGAACGAATGGGTTCTACTCAATAACAACCAATATGAGTTCCCACAAAGTACAGGGTACATGGTGAAGCGGCCAATCCATCGACTGGTGAATGGTGGCCCAGTTCCTGAAATGGATGAATTAGCCGAGGAAAGGATTGTTACTCTACGATGTGATGGAAAAACTGTCGTTCGATTACTAGCATCACCATTTGATTTAGGAGATCTAGCGTATGGGCATATTGTGTGTGAAGGTCGTGGAATTGTTGATTCAATTAATATCGATGGTTACGAAGTAAATATTGTAGGAAATGTCCGTAGTAGGCCAAGTGAAGACTTGCTCACTGCCGCTTGCGGGGCATGTACGACTGGTGATATTGAAATGCCGAGACAATCTGTTTCCAACAATATTATTCTCTCAGCAAATTTACACGATATGATGAATACCATGAAGAAGAATCAACCATGGTTTCAAGCAACAGGTGGAATGCATGCCGCTGCACTTTTTGACTCAAAGGGTAAATTGCTCTCAGTGCGAGAGGATATTGGCCGACATAATGCGTTTGACAAAGTGATTGGGGGCGCCTTGAGGTCAGATCTGCCAAGGGAGATTATCGGACTTTCAGGGCGTATTGGCTGGGAATTAGTTGCAAAGGGGGTTCGTTCCGGTGTGGAAATCATTGTTGCTGTAGGTGCAATAAGTTCCGCTGCTGAAACTCTCGCACGTTCCAGTGGTATGACCTTGGTTGGCTTTGCTACGAGCAAAAGTCCGGCTATCGTAGGTCAATTGAGCCGCATCATTGACAAGCCTTCACTAAGCCGGTGAAATCATGTCAGGTAGAGAAAACGCTCGTGCAACTACTCCACCAGACAGGAACGCTCTCAAAATAAAGAAGCCAAAATCAGTTGCAGCAGGAATTCCAGCGGCTAAATCTACCATGTTACATGGTATCTCACGCATGGGAATAACCAAGACGATTAAGACACTTACAACTGTCAATCAACCCGATGGTTTTGATTGTCCAGGCTGTGCTTGGCCGGACCCTGAGCACTCGACAATGTTTGAGTTCTGTGAAAATGGTGCGAAGGCTGTAGCTGATGAAGCAACTAACAAACGGGTCACACCCAGTTTTTTTGCAAATCATAGTGTTCAAAACCTTGCAGAGAAAAGTGACTATTGGCTGAACAAACAAGGAAGACTAACCCATCCGATGGTACTGAATCCAGGCAGTAATAATTACCAAGAAATTTCTTGGAATGATGCCTTTGATTTAATCGCTACCAATATCAAACAGAGTACAAGCCCTGATCATTCAATTTTCTATACATCAGGCCGCACCTCTAATGAAGCAGCATTCTTGTATCAACTATTTGCAAGGACTTTGGGTACAAATAATATGCCAGATTGCTCTAATATGTGTCACGAATCAAGTGGCCGAGGTCTTGGTGAGACTATTGGAATTGGCAAAGGTACTGTCAGTCTAGAAGATTTTAATCATGCAGATGTCATTGTGGTAATTGGTCAAAACCCTGGTACAAACCATCCAAGAATGCTAACTGCGCTACGAGATGCGAAACGACTGGGTGCCAAAATTATCCATGTTAACCCATTACCTGAAACGGGTCTAGTTCGATTCAAGCATCCCCAAGATTACATGAAAATGTCACTTGGTAGTGAACCTCTAGCAGATATTCATTTGCAAATAAAGATAGGTGGAGATGCCGCATTGATGCATGGCTTGATGAAAGTCCAGTTAGAACTTGATGCACTGGACCATGAATTCATCAAAAATTCAACACAGGGTTTCGATTCTGTAAAAGAAGCCGTGATTAGCACTCGATGGTCCCAAATTGAAATCGATACTGGACTAACACGCTTCCAAATTGAAACAGCAGGTCGTATGATGGCCAAATCCAATTCGACTATTGCTTGCTGGGCAATGGGTCTTACCCAACATAAAAATGGAGTTTCTGTAATTCAAGAGGTCAGTAACCTGATTCTCATGGGTGGGCATATCGGCAAAAAAGGTGCCGGATTATGCCCTGTTCGAGGTCACTCAAATGTGCAAGGTGATAGAACAGTTGGTATTTGGGAACGCCCTTCCGAAGCTTTCCTATCTCGACTTGATGCTGCTTGTGGAATTGAAAGTCCACGTGAACATGGAGTCGACGTAGTCGAGGCGATCCAACAAATGCGCGATGGTGGTGCAGACTTATTCTTCTGCATGGGAGGTAACTTCATTTCTGCAACTCCCGATACCGAAGCAACCGCTGAGGGACTGCGTAATGTGAAGTTAACTGTTCAAGTTTCTACCAAATTAAATAGGTCACATCTGGTCACAGGTGAAACTGCTTTGATTCTTCCTTGCCTTGGTAGAACTGAAATGGATATTCAAGAATCGGGTAAACAATTCGTGACTGTTGAGAATTCCATGGGGATTGTCCACACCTCTGAAGGAAGTTTAAGGCCCGCAAGTACTCATTTACGCAGCGAGGTATGGATAGTGTCCTCACTGGCAACCGCTGCTCTAAGCGATACACGGGATTGGATGGACTTAAGCCATAACTATGACCAAATTAGAGACCTAATGAGTAGCGCATTAGCAGGATTTGAAGATTACAATGTTCGTGTCACAACGCCTAATGGATTCGCACTTCCAAATCCCCCTAGAGATACAAGAACGTTTGATACTCCTGATGGTAAGGCCCATTTTATCGAGCATGCACTGCCAGATGTATCAGTGCCCGATGGCAATTATGTGATGATGACTATTAGGTCACACGACCAATACAATACCACCATCTATGACTTACATGACAGGTATCGTGGTGTGCATGGCAATAGAAGAATAGTATTGATGAATGCGACAGATATGATTGAACGGGGATGGAAATCCAGGCATATTGTCGATATTGTATCGCATTATGAAGGTGAAAACCGGCGAAGTGATGGCTGGCAACTAGTGGCATACGATATTCCTCGAGGGAATATAGCAACCTATTTCCCTGAAGCAAATGTTCTGGTTCCTCTAAATTCTACTGCAGAAAAATCCAATACTCCTACATCTAAGTGGATAGTTTGTAGTCTCCTCGAACCCGGACAAGGGAATTTTGAGGAGGAGTAGGATGAAAGAAATCGGCTACTTGGAATTACTAAAAAAGAACGGCAGGTTTCGTACATTCTGGTTTGCTGCAGTAATTTCAATGATGGGTGAGTGGTTCAATACCATTGCCTTATTTACCCTTATTTTGAAATATTCAGGCTCTGAAGCGATGCTTGGTCTACTTTTCACAATACGAATGCTTGGATTTGCAATTTTACAACCAGTTACAGGACTTCTAGCAGACCGTTGGTCAAGAAAATGGATTATGGTGATCTCTAATTTCGTGCAAATGGGTCTTGCGCTTTGCTTTTTGATGGTCGATGGACCAGAAGATATCTGGTGGCTGATTACTTTATCTGGTGTGATGATGATCTTGCATGGTGCATACATGACTGCAGAACGAGCAGCCCTACCAAATATTGTTGAAAAACATGAACTTGCTACTGCTAATGCACTAGATGCTGCAACATGGTCCACTGCATTGGCGACTGGGGCCTTTCTTGGAGGCCTAGTTGTGGCTGAATATGGCGTAAATACTGCATTTGTTATTGATTCGATTACATTCTTGGTTGGTGCTTTAATTCTTATCCCGCTCACTGTCCCTCAACACGTTAGCAAAGATATGCAAGGGCCTATTTTCTCAACAGCATTTTCAAATATCAAGGCTGGTTTCGTTCGTGTGATAAATGAGCCACGACTCAAACGAATTGTTTTCGCCAAGACGACATGGAATCTGGCAGGCGGGGGGCTTGCTGGCGTATTTTTGGTAATAGCAGGTTCTCAAATGACTCCAGGGGAAATGGCATCAGGAATTGGTCTATTCTTCATGGCACGTGGCATTGGTACAGGCATCGGACCAATCATAGCTCGCAAATATTTGGTCAATAAAAGTCGTTGGCCTGCACTTGTTGGAATCCTGGTATCGGTTTCAGGATTTTTTTATCTCCTGATCGGACTCACAATATTCGAAAATTTATACCTCACAATATTCTTGATTGTGCTAGCACATTCTGCTAGTGGAGCCAACTGGGTTTTATCGACGATACTTACTCAACAATGGGTTGAAGATGAAATGCGGGGACGAGTCTTCAGTATTGATATGCTTCTCATGTCCATTTCATTTAGCACAAGCACCTACGTAGCAGGGTGGCTAAGAGATAATTCAGAGATGACTTTGCAACAAGGAATGGTATGGTTCTCTTGTGCTATGATTGCATTTGGAATAATCTTCACTCTGTGGCGGCCAGATAAAATGTCGAGACCCAATACACTCGACAGGGAAGTGCAGGCTTAAGTATCTACAACAATCAATAAGGCCGAGATTACACACCCCCAAACATGGCACCCGATATTGATGCAATGCGAGCTCATATCGGACTTGGTATACCGACTGAATTACCAGAACATCCAGGCACCCGCAATAGTGTCGACCATGCCCCCGCACGAAGGCAGATATTGACGGACAAGGAAAAGAAATTGGCCCTACGTAATGCTTTGAGGTATTTTCCTGAGGACTTTCACGAAGTTCTTTCTGCAGAATTTTTCGAGGAGTTAGAAACCTATGGTCGTATTTGGATGATGCGATTTAGACCTGTAGATTACCCAATCCATTCCTATCCAATATCGGCATATCCTACTAAGTCTATACAAGCGGCTTCAATAATGCTAATGATTCACAATAATTTGGACAAAAATGTTGCTCAATTTCCTGATGAACTGATCACATATGGAGGTAATGGTGCAGTTTTCCAGAACTGGGCTCAGTACCTTATGGTGATGAAATACTTGTGTGAAATGAATGATACGCAGACTCTAGTAATTTATTCAGGACACCCTCTGGGATTGTTTCCGTCATCGAAGGATGCCCCGCGTGTTGTTATCACAAATGGTATGGTGATTCCTAATTATTCAACACAAGATGATTATGACCGGATGAATGCTCTTGGGGTTAGCCAATACGGACAAATGACTGCAGGTTCATACATGTATATCGGGCCCCAGGGGATTGTCCACGGTACAACAATTACAATTCTAAATGCTGCAAGGATGCATGCCGGAGCTACCGATTCACTATCTGGAATCTCATTTGTTACTTCTGGCCTTGGCGGTATGAGTGGTGCTCAGGCCAAAGCAGCAGTAATTGCTGGTGCGTCTTGTGTAGTTAGCGAAATCAACCCATATGCAGCACATAAGAGGCATCAACAGGGTTGGCTTTCTGTTATCGCAGATTCTACTGATGATGCGATTGATCGAATGGTTGATGCAAGAAATAATGGCAAAGCAATTTCAATAGGACACATCGGAAATATTGTAGAACTTCTAGAACGAATGGTCGAAAGAGGAGTGAAAATAGATTTACTATCAGACCAAACAAGTTTACACAACCCGTGGCAAGGAGGTTATTATCCAGTCACTATTAGTTTTGAAGCAGCAAACGAAATGATGTCTAGCAATCCTAAACAATTCAGACTTGAAGTACAAGAAACTCTACGCAGGCATGCAAATGCCATCAACCAACTGGTGTCCACTGGAACCTATTTTTGGGATTACGGAAATGCATTCTTGTTGGAAGCATCTAGGGCAGGAGCAGATGTCATGAACACATCAGGAGATGGATTCCGTTACCCGAGTTATGTTGAAGATATAATGGGCCCAATGTGCTTTGATTATGGATTTGGACCCTTCAGATGGGTTTGCACTTCCGGTAATCCAGATGATTTGGCAATGAGTGATCAAATAGCAGCACGGATACTCAGAGAAATGATTACAGATTCACCCGATGAAATCAAACAACAAATGGTAGATAACATCAGATGGATAGAACAGGCTGAGCAAAATGAATTGGTTGTTGGAAGTCAAGCACGGATTCTCTATGCAGATGCTGAAGGTCGCAAAAATATAGCTAAAGCATTCAATGATGCAATATCGAGCGGAGAGATTAGCGCGCCAATAGTCCTAGGAAGGGACCATCACGATGTTTCCGGTACAGATTCACCTTACCGGGAAACTGCAAATATTAGAGATGGTTCGATGTTTACTGCTGATATGGCAGTTCAGAATTTCGTTGGCGACTCGTTTAGAGGTGCGACATGGATAAGTCTGCACAATGGTGGCGGAGTTGGGTGGGGCGAAGTGATTAATGGCGGATTTGGAATGCTCATCGATGGAAGTTCCGAAAGTGAAGAAAAATTGCTTTCAATGCTCGATTGGGATGTGAACAATGGTATCTCACGGCGTGCTTGGGCACGTAATGATGGTGCTGTATATGCAATCAAGCGTGCAATGGATGCAAACCCCCAACTAAAGGTCACTTTACCACACCTTGCGAAGGACAACCTCATTGACTCATTCTTTAGTGGTGATGAATAATGGGGAGTATCAAACTAGACGGAAATACTCTCTCGACCACTGAAATCGCTTTGGTTGCAATGGGAGAAACAGTAGAAGTTGCAGCAGATGCTTGGCTCAAAATCGAAGCATCAAGAAGCGTAGTTGATGGAATTTTAGAGCGAAGTGAAACTGTTTACGGAATAAATACCGGGTTTGGAGCTCTAGTCAGCGAATCTATTTCGCCTGATGAGTTGGTTAATCTGCAAGTAAATCTGATTCGTTCCCATGCTTGTGCAATTGGAGAGCCTATGTCCATTAATGATACGCGAGCAATGATGTGTGTACGTGCAAACTCATTGATTAAGGGCCATTCAGGTATTCAGCGTTCCGTAATTGAACAACTTATTTCTTACCTCAACCAGAATATTGTTCCAGTGGTTCCAAGAATCGGTTCACTCGGTGCATCTGGGGATTTAGCACCATTATCACATATGGCACTGGCACTTATTGGCGAGGGTGAAGTATGGGGCGATGAAGGTCCTGTTGATACAAGCCAAATCTTGCGTGAAAAGGGACTAATTGCTGTTGATTTAGCTGCAAAGGATGGACTGTCTCTGATAAATGGTACCAGCCAAATGTGTTCTTTATTGGTCAACGCAGAAATGCGCTTGTCTAATCTTCTACTACTTGCCGATCTAATCGCCTGCGCTTCAATTGAAGCTAGAGAGTGTTCAATCCGTCCTATGGACCCACGTGTTCACAAAGCGCGACCTCACCACGGTCAATCACTTGTTGCAGAACGAATTACAAAAATCATGAAAGATTCACCAAACCTTGCAGCGCATGCAGATTGTGAACGTGTTCAAGACGCCTATTCATTTCGCTGTATTCCCCAAGTACATGGTGCTGTACTGGAACGACTACGGGCATTGTCAGAAACTTTGGAAATAGAGGTCAATAGCGCAACTGATAACCCACTAATATTCCCAAATATTTCGAATCCAGGTGTTGATGAAGTAATTAGTCAAGGTAACTTTCACGGTGAAGTGTTGGCCCTTGCTGCAGATGGAATGTCTCATGCTATATTCGAACTAGCGCACATTAGTGAAAGACGAATCGACCAGATTGTGAACCCATCACAAAGTAATCTACCTCCTTTCTTGGCAATCAATTCCGGTCTCGAGTCCGGGATGATGATTGTGCACTATGTGGCAGCTGCTGCTTTGTCGGAAATGCATGGTAGGACTATGCCACGATCTGCATTTTCGACACCGACTTCAGGTGGCCAAGAAGACCACGTGTCCATGGGGGCAACAGCTTGCTGGAATTTGGTAAAGTCCTCTGACCATTTGGCACAAGTTCTAGCTTGTGAATTGATTATTGCATGTGAGGCACTTGAATACAGAAAAGCGGAGCCTGCCAACCATGTTTTGGCTCTTTACCGATTGGTTCGAAAAATATGCCCTGCACTTGAAGGAGATAGGTCGATATCGAAGGAAATCGAAATTATAGCCTCAGAATTAGCAAACGGTGGATGGCTTGCTCGCATTGAAGCAGAGCATGGCCGGCTACCTAGATGAGTTCATTTATACGAGACTCAACTTCAGAAAAACCAGTTAATTGCCGTATTCTAAATCTCATTTTAGTTACTTCTGAGCGCCAACCCATTTCTAATAATATATCCAAACGATTGTCAAGCTCAATAGCCCTTCTAACCTTTTCCTCAACCACTCTATATATCTTGTAACCATCTGAATCAGATTCTTGGAATAGGGCAGGTTCGGCCTCAGAAACATCAAGTCCCATTCTGCGCCACTGTAAAATTCGACGTCGAACTACATCCTTAGAATACCCCTCTCGAGAGATCTTAACCAAGAATGAAAGTTCCGATGAACGGTCCACTGTTAGTGGGATTTCAGAATCTTCAATTTCAATTCCATCTTCTGGAGGTATATCCGATAGTTCGGACAATTCAACTTTGCGCGGAATTTCCCACTCAAATACTTCACGGTGCCACTGAGTTTGCTGAATTGTATCCATAATTCCATCAGTGACGACAAATAGGACCGCCCATTTTTTGTTGGAAATAGAATCCTTTAATTTCAAAGCCATTTTCAAAACTTCATCAAACCCATGGATAGAAATTAGCCATTCAATTCCTTCAACTACTGCCAATCCAGTACCATTTTCAGCATGTGACGAAACAATATCTAGTATTTCTGCGAGCGATGGTTGAATTGCCCCCGCTACTTGCTGCGATGTGACCCAATATGAACTAACCTTGTCGATATCTACGTGCTCTAACAATCTACGTTGAGGGAGACGTGACAATAGTAAAACTTGGTCTTCGTCACGCATTGAGTATGAATCTACGAAAGCTAACATTTCATCCTGTGAAACTAGTTTTAGCGAGTATACTTTGCCAAGTTCAAAAATTGTCAATGGTAGCCCTCCAAGCCTGCGCCTATGTGGTCCGTAGCGCTTCAAGTCCATGAACCATTATATCGTGCGATGGGCTCGGAAGGTTAGTGACAGCCATGTCTGAAGAAGATAACACGGAGATTGCAATGGCAGAGTGTGGCAAATGTCGCACCATTATCCCCCTAGATAGCGAATCATGTTCCAATTGTGGAGTAAACTTCGGAGGAGTATCTGAAGAGTCACTTGGCGAATGTGGGTCCTGTGGTAAATTACAACCAGTTGACTCGATATCATGTACAGATTGTGGAGTTTCATTTGTAAGCGAAGAAACCGTAGACCAAACTGAAGAAGACACTGTTGAAATTTCTGTTGATGAAGCAAATGAAATTCTTGCTGAAGAGGAAGAAGCGGATGACTCCGAGGAAGAGGAAGAAGCGGATGACTCCGAGGAAGAGGATGAAGCAGATGACTCTGAAGAAGAGGATGAAGCAGATGACTCTGAGCAAGAGGATGAAGCAGATGACTCTGAAGAAGAGGATGAAGCAGATGGCTCTGAAGAAGCGGATGAAGCAGATGACTCTGAAGAAGAGGATGAAGCAGATGGCTCTGAAGAAGAGGATGAAGCAGATGGCTCTGAAGAAGCGGAAGAAGAAGTTGATAACACTGCAACTGTGATGGCCTTTGAAAGTTTAGCACTCGCAATAGCTGAAGCCGGAATGACAGCTGCTGAGGCATTCTCTGAAATGGATTCCAGCAACGACAACTTGGTTGATGCTCCCGAATTACAGAAAGGAATTGAAAAAATATGCGGTGAGAAACTTTCGCCATCTGAAATAACTTCTATTCTTGAATACTTGGACACGAATGAAAATAATCGAATTGATTCAATCGAATTAATCAAGGCACTTGAGGATCTAAAAATTGGAATTAAGCCAGGTAAAATGCCCAAGGTAAAGAAGAAAAAAGAATTCCCGTCAGACCTTCAAAAGTTCCTAATGGGCAAAAAAGCAAATGATATATTCTACCCAATAGCCTACTTCTTGATGGTTGCATTTATTGGATGCTGGGTTGTAAACGGAATAGGACTTATTGTCGATGGAACTGGTGGGACAGTAGTTTATGACGGACATAATGATGGAATGGGGGAAGTCGATTTTGCTAACTGGAATATTTGTGAAAGCGATGTCGACCCAATGCTAGACCCATGTTTTGGCAGTGTCGTTAAAGGAGATACATATCCTTGTGACCCTACAATAGACCCGAGCAAGTGTGCCAATTCCTTAACACCATTTAGTGGAGAAAACGCAAGCAGTATGCCGGCTGGCTTCTATACAGATGGTATTATGATGATTGTACTAGGAGTAATCGGACTTGCAATTGTTGCATATTTACATCTAGTTTACGCACCAGCTCTGCGCTCATTGGCAAAGGGCGAGTCACCTGTAAAAGATGATGAAGACGACGAGTCTGATGATGCTGACGACGACGACGAGTCTGATGATGCTGACGACGACGACGAGTCTGATGAT
>JABIGM010000054.1 GCA_018650165.1 Methanobacteriota archaeon | reverse complement strand
GTAGGTATCATATTACGTACATATGAGCAAATTCAGAAGGAGCAGGCGATGGAAATGCATCCGATGCTCCGGCAGTTCTTCGGTGCAGAGTGATCAAACAAGTTTGACACTTGCACAATGTGTTCCACATTAGTGCTGAGTAAATCTAAGATTTACCGCACGAGCGCATAGCACTCAAGTGCTGAGTGAAAGGACTCATTACCATAATAAATTTGATTTTCTAGCATTTTTAAATTGTACCAGATTGGAAAATAAATATTGCGATTATAATTGACAATACAGTTACAATTCCACCAAATATCATGGCTCCTGTGCCGCGCTTATCACCATTGTTAAATGCAATTAATCCAAGAACAAATCCGATTGGCCCAAGTATTATTCCCATGATCAACAATCCAATCCCCGAGCAAATATATGATGCATTAATCAGCCCATTTTGCTGTGGATTCTGTACGATAACTACTTGCTGCCCATTGGGCATAACCATCATTTGTTGGCCTTGTTGCTGAGGCATAATATACTGTGTTTCTGGGACAAATTGTTGCTGAGAATATTTCAGGTGTTCTTCGGGCGACATAGTTTTCTGTTGGTGTTGAGATACTTGATTTTTCCGTTATTCAAAAAATATTTTGATGACGGTTTGCACGATTTTCCAAAGTCAAAACTTATTTGAACACATTACCGAAAAATCCGCTTCCAAATTATTGATATATCGGGGGTTGAGATTAGTACTGTATTGGGGCGCAGTGCTACGATTTCCCCTGTGGTCCAAACAGTCACCTTGATATACGGGTGGGGGATGGGCGGGATGCTTGCGTCGTCTGGGACGGCGTTGGCGGCTGAGTCCAAGTGGACAATGACTGCCGCCATCTACCCTGATGCGAGCCGAAGCATATTGCGGTCTCGAGAAACCACGCCCTCCCCAGGGAAAGTGTCAGCTTGAGGCCAGGTAGGTGATTAGTGTTCACGACACAATTTATTTTGTGTGCAAGTATAAGAGCAAATTAGTGCGAGTGAACCTGTCAATTATTTTTTAGGTCAGCAAAAACAACAACAGCGACAAGTAACCTAAGGATCATAACAAGATAGATGCTTTTCTAGCATCATGAAATCTGGTTGATCCTGCCAGAGGCGACCGCTATTGGAGTTCGATTAAGCCATGCGAGTAGAAAGAAATTAGATTCTTTGCATACTGCTCAGTAACACGTGGATAACCTGCCCTACACTGGGGGATAATCTCGGGAAACTGAGCATAATACCCCATAGACCACTACGCCTGGAACGGTGAGTGGTTGAAAGCTTCGGCGGTGTAGGATGGGTCTGCGGCGTATCAGGTTGTAGGGGGTGTAATGGACCTCCTAGCCATCGACGCGTACGGGTTGTGGGAGCAATAGCCCGGAGACGGATTCTGAGACACGAATCCGGACCCTACGGGGTGCAGCAGGCGCGAAAACTTCACACTGCAGGAAACTGTGATGAGGGAACTCCAAGTGACTGCACAATGTGTAGCCTTTTCTTGAATTTTAATAGTTCTTGGAATAAGGGCTGGGAAAGACCGGTGCCAGCCGCCGCGGTAATACCGGCAGCTCGAGTGGTCGTCGCTTTTATTGGGCCTAAAACGTCCGTAGCCTGTTTGGTAAATCTGTGGGTAAATCAACCAGCTTAACTGGTTGAATTCTGCAGAGACTGCCAGACTAGGGACCGGGAGAGGTATGAGGTACTCTGGGGGTAGGGGTAAAATCCTGTCATCCTCAGAGGACCACCTGTTGCGAAGGCGTCATACTGGAACGGATCCGACGGTCAGGGACGAAGCCTAGGGGCACGAACCGGATTAGATACCCGGGTAGTCCTAGGTGTAAACGCTGTGGATTTGGTGTGTGGGGTCCGCAATGGGCCCCATGTGCCGGAGTGAAGATGTTAAATCCACTGCCTGGGGAGTACGGTCGCAAGGCTGAAACTTAAAGGAATTGGCGGGGGAGGACTGCAACGGGAGGAGCGTGCGGTTTAATTGGATTCAACGCCGGAAAACTCACCAAGGCCGACTGTTAGATGAAGATCAGCGTAACGAGCTTATTGGATTATCAGAGAGGTGGTGCATGGCCGTCGTCAGTTCGTACTGTAAAGCGTTCTGTTAAGTCAGATAACGAACGAGACCCGCATCCTTATTTGCGACCCTCATGTCCGCATGAGGCGCACCATAGGGAGATCGCTGGTGTGAAACCAGATGAGAGCGCGGGCAACGACAGGTCAGTATGCCCCGAATGTCTTGGGCTACACGCGCGCTACAAAGGACAGGACAATGGGAAGCCACGCCGAGAGGCGGCGCTACCCCGAAACCTGTTCGTAGTTCGGATCGAGGGCTGTAACTCGCCCTCGTGAAGCTGGATTCCGTAGTAATCGTGTTTCAACATAGCACGGTGAATATGCCCCTGCTCCTTGCACACACCGCCCGTCAAACCATCTTAGTTGGGGATGGATGAGGCTGCGTTTTAATGGCGTATTCGAGTCTGTCTTCGACAAGGAGGGTTAAGTCGTAACAAGGTATCTGTAGGGGAACCTGCAGATGGATCACCTCCTAAGAAAAAACCCGGAAGCGGGGGACCTCGGTCCCCCGTTTCCACTTTTTTAGTTCCTACAAGGTTTACTTTTTACACCGCTAATCTAGCAGTACAACCTTATCACCATTCATCTCTAATTTTACGAGACTGTTTAGTGGCCAATTACCATTAGAACGGACATAGTCCATGCCAGTACCTTTTTCGAAAACTATCCAACAGTCTGCAACTACTGCGTTAATTCTGTCAATTGCTTGCAGGATTGGTAACAGTGTACCTCCAGTTGACACCACGTCATCTACAACCAATACGCGGTCACCTTCGTGAATATCATTTAGGAAGATCGCACCCTTTGAATATCCCGTTGATTGGTCGATTGGAGCCTCACCAGGTAGCCCATACTCTCTTTTTCTGCCTACTACAAGGGGTTTGCCCGATTTCAGGCAAAGAGCAGCAGCCAAAGGTATTCCCATCGCCTCAATGCCAAGTATGAGGTCAATTTCATTCCAATTCACATTTTCATAAATCAAATCACGAGCAGCAGCCAGTAATTCTGCTGATTGTCGGGGAACACCATCTGATAGAGGGTGGATGAAGTAAGGATATTCTCCTTTCATAATAACAGGTGCCTCGAAAACACTGCGTCGAAGAATTTCAAAGCGTTCAGCACTCATTATGGAGGCGGTAAGGACAATCACAAATGAACTATTCGTGATTATTGTTTGTTAACAAGAGATGTAGCCTGCAGTTTGATATTGCCACACTAAGATTGCCTGAATCGCTCTTTCATAGTATTCCTGAAGGTTAGTAATTGAAGGATTGGCCCTGTTAGATCTACTGTAATTGTAGCTCCACGATTGAATTGGTATTCATCCCAGCCATCCGGGACAACATATCCTCTGTGCATGTCACTGGTTATCACCGTAGGCTCATTTGTCCATGCGAGGTATGTTTCATCTTCTATTTGTGAGTCAAGGTCTCTAGCAATCACAAGGTAATGAGTTTCAGAATCGCCTGCATCTCCAAGGTTTGCTTTACGTGAAATTTGATTGAACCAAGCACCTTGACCTAACCAAGTAGAGAATAGTAGCCCACTAGAATGCTGTTCAATATCAATATCTCCGCGCCTCAGGTGATATTTTGATGGTGCGTATTGATGAGTATTAGCAACCAGCAAGTCGTTCATGGCAGGATCACTACGGATCTTGTTACCACTTGTTGTTTCAATCGTGGCTTGTAATCTTGGGAGTTGGTTCGTGATTGCAGTTCCAGAAAGTGCAGCATCCAAATCGTCTGAAAATGTATCTATGTCGCTGTCCATATAGAATCCTAATGAGCCATTAGGATCATCACTTCTCGGATGTGAATTAACTCCCATTACTGGTGTATTTGAGTCAATATTATGAGAAATTGAAGTTAATGTTCCATCTCCTCCAAGAACAATAACCAAATCGCGACCTATGAAATCTGCACGTCGCACCTGCTCTCTTGCTCGAATATCTACGCGCAGTGAATCGGATTGGGAGTTTAGTACATCTTTTACCAATTGGAGAGATTCATCATGAATCCCTTCGAAGTTCTTCTTGTATACAAGAAGTACATCAGCCATGGTAATGCCACTAGTCGCCCCTTCTTGAGTATGGTTATCATTTGCACAAGGTTCAATGACTACTGTGCTCAACCAAATTACATGCAGCCTGATGAAAACACTCCCGGTGGAATTAACGACAGCGTAATCTCTGGTGATGTTCATCACCATCATTACCAGCCAAATATAACACCGGAGCCCCAGAATGTACAGCCACAAAGTGTAATGATTGACCCAAATGCTGGTCATTCACAAATTCAACAGCAAACTGTAATGATTGACCCAAATACCGGCCTTCCACAAAATGTAATTTTCATCCAACAACCCTCTGCTGGTCCAAAGGTAGTTGGAATTTTAATTATCGTTTTTGGAGTAATAACCATAATTGGAGAGGCATTTAGCATAGGTGATACTATTGCCTTAGGTGGACTTTTTATCGTATTATCTGTTGCTAATGTTGGAATCTCCGGGGGCTTAATTGCAGGAGGTGCTATGATGACAAACTACCAGAAGCGAGGAGTTCATCTTTCATTATTGATGATTGTAATTAGTACAATAATAGGGGTTGTATCGCTCACAATGATGCCCGGTATGTTGGATGATCTCGCTGAGGAAGAGGGCCTATCTGACCAAGAACGGGAGGAACTCGACCAAGTTTCAGGGGCAGTAGTTGGCTTTGGTGCTATATTCCTCGTGCTCTGTAACGGTATTTGTGGATTAATTATTGCCATTCCATTAATGATAACAAATAACGGTTTAGACGACTCATCATTACTTGGATAATGGTGCGTTTCAATGGGACAATTAATCACTGGCCAAGCTGCAACTTACGTTGAAGAAATGTGGGTTGAGACCAAAGAGCGATACGAGATAATGTGTATCACCAGGGATGTTCAGCGTGTAGTTGAACAAAGCGGAATCAAAGACGGGCTAGTCTTGGTTAATCCAATGCACATAACGGCTTCATGTTACGTAAACGATCTTGAATATGGCCTACATCATGATATCATGAAATGGTTAGAGAAGCTTGCACCTTTCTATGGTTCTGATAGTAAAGATGGTGAAGAGTATCATCATCATCGCACAGGAGAGGACAATGGTGATGCTCACCTCAAGAGACAATTGCTCGGACAACAAGTCACAATGCCTGTTAGTAATGGGCGGCTCCATCTTGGAAATTGGGAACAAATTCACTATGCCGAATTCGACGGAAAGCGTCGAAAACGAATTCTAATCAAAGTTGTAGGTGTTATTTGATGGTGGAACTTTCACAACCCGGTAATCTAAGTGAGATGGCAGTAACCATTGGTATAGAAAGAGGCGAATGGGGCTTGGGAAAAGCCTCAGTACAACTTAATATAGAATCTAAACATTGCAATAAAGGTGGTGTTGCACATGGTGGTTTGTACACTATGATGCTGGATATGGCCCTCGGGGGTTCATTGGTATCTATTCTTCCAAAAGAAGAATGGTGTGCAACTACACAACTCAATGTTTCTTTCATATCAGCAGCACGCCCCGGTGAAAAAATAACTGCAAAAGGAAGTGTTGTCAAGCGAGGAAGAAATGTTGCTCATCTTGAAGGAAGGATAGTTACTGAATCAGACAGAGTTGTTGCAACTGCAACTGGGACTTGGGCTATTTGGGATCACAAGCCTGCAAGCATGTCTTAGAAAACATTCATGAGTAGCCTTCAGTTAGACTGGCTATGGACATACAGGAGTTAGACCTCAACGGCGGGACCTTCAAAGTTAACCTTCCTTACAATTGGGTTGGATGGTTACTTTGGGCAATAGGTCTAATCATCACTTTGATTGGTTTTTTCATGGCAGTTAATGATACAAATACGCTAGTAGTTGCAGCATTCGGTTTATTGATGATGGCATTCACCTCCCCTGGTTCTCTAGAATCAAATTTACACGATGTGAGGCAGAGTTCGATAGACCCTGCGGAGTTAGAAGCTAAAGCTGAGGCAAGCGGTTTGTCAATCGATAACTGGTGGATGAGCCAGACCTCCTATGTGCCAACAACAGACCCTAGTGATTGGATACTTCCTGCTCCAGGGCCTAAGACTTGGAACAATGATGACAGGTATGCTCCACATGGTGATGGCTCTGCATTGCCTGAGCACCCATCTAAGATTGGTACCCCAATTCCTGCTACAATGACGCTATTCGCAGTTTATTGCATACTTGCAATCGCTTGCATACTAATTGCTGCAGCAGCCCTAATGTCGGGCGGGGAATACGAAGGCGATATTAGACCTGCAATTGGTATCGCAGGAATTGGATTGGTACTTTCTCTAGTTGGTTACTTCAAATCTAAGATGCTGAGGCAGATGATAGATACACCAACTTCTCTAGTTCGCTCAGCACCTGTTGGCAATCCTGAACTTGTAGGTCAAGTAAGGCCTATCGATGAGGGATGCTTAACCGTAGTAGTGGATGGTAATCAAAACATGACAGTTGGTAACATGGTAGGTTACCAATGGTCGTATGAGCAATATCAATGCCGCACTACCAAAGATAGTGAAGGCAACTCCAAAGAGGAATGTCATTGGGTAACCGTTCGCTCAGATGCAGGTGGATGCCCATTCATACTCCACGATGGAACCGGAGGAATTCGTGTAAATACAAATTCATTCAAAAGAACCGATTACGGACAGTACCTAAAGCGCTGGGATGGAAAGTTTGCACAGACTCTCGGAAAGCAAATGATGTCTCAAGCAATTGCAGGAATGCTTGGTGGTGCTAGAGTCAAGAAGCACCGCTGGACATTGTACGGACTGCGTCTTGGTAACCCAGTCTATTTGCTTGGACAAACCAAGCCAAGAACCAGTGACGCTTTGCAAGCAGAAGGCTTGGATGGCACTCTAGGTAACAGTATAATCGAAGTTTGGGGCAACGAAGATGCTCCTGGTGTGAAGTGCACTCTACAGCGCGGAACAGAACTATCTAATCTGGGAAGATCACGTTCAGGATTCGAGTTAGTAATGCTTCCAATAGTTATGTTAATTGGTGGAATTGCCCTAATCGGTTTGGCGTAATATTTATTCGATTATTCACTAATACCGATATATGGCAAAGAGTGCAACACCTGCCCCCGAGCGTCAGCAATTTATACCCGTAAGCCGAGAAAAGGTCAAGCAGGCATTACTTGGTAAATGGCAATTAGATGAAGATTCTAGTCAAAAATATTCGAATTTATTCAAAATGTTTGAAGTGATTTGGCATCATGATATGCATCATGACCTTGAAGATTTGAAAAAAGGATATGACTCCATGAACCCAGATAGTTTTGAAGATATTAATTATAATCAGACAAATTTATCGTCATTCCTAGAAAAATTGGATGAAGTCATGATGGATGGGAATTGGTTAACCATTACTGATGAGGAAATAGATGAGGCCTTGGAAGGTGAAGATATTTTACCAATAAGTTTGGATGTTCGATTTGATGAATTTAGCAGCATGAAATTATATCGATTAGGGGATTCCTATCGAGAAACTGAAATCAAATCTTTATTTGGTTTGAAAAAAGAAACTAAGAATGTGAGAGTCTTTAGTAATGTACTAACTGTATTAGAATTTAAGGACGAGAAATGGTTTATGGCCGAAAGAACGCGAAAAAAGCACTACCTTGGCCAAGAAGGACAAGGGCTCCATATTCGTTTGTTCAAAGATGTCCCTCACCTTGACATGGAAGTAATATTCCCAAACACTTCTCCTAGTATGCGTACTTTGGAAAAAATAAAAATTGGAGCCCCATTGGTTGGTGGCATAGTTTCTCTCTCAATGAAATATGGGCCGATACTATTTGGTAGTGCATCGGGGGATACTTCACTTTCATTATTGGGTGGATTGCTAACTGCATTGGGTACTTATGTTCTGAAAACATATACCTCTTATCAAAAGACACGAGAGAAGTTTCGAAGTGCTGTTGCAAAAGATATGTACTTCAAAGGAATTGCCAATAACCAAAGCGCTCTTACTTACATGATCGATATGGCGGAAGAACAAGAGGTCAAAGAGGCAATATGTGCGTATATGTTCGTCCAAGAATCTGATGTTACAATGAATGAAGAGGAACTAGATGAGGCAATCGAAGAATGGCTCCTAAGAACATTCGGACATGATATTGATTTTGAAGTCGATGATGCACTTGCAAAGCTAGAAAAAATGAATTTACTTTCTGTAGCAGATGATGGAAAATTATCTGTTGTCAGTGTTGAAAATGCACTTGTAACTCTAGATGATTACTGGGATAATCTCTACGACTTCGTTGAATGATTTACTACTAGCAAATCAATTCAACAACTAATTGCTGAGAGATTAGCAAATCCTGTTTTATCTACAAATTGATTAGGTGGCGTCCAATCGCCGGGCTATGGCAGAAGATGTCGTAATCGTAGGCGGAGCACGTACTCCATTTTGTGAATGGCAAGGTGGTAAGCGTGGAGATGGTCAACCAGGTGGTCTCCTGAAAGATGTCAGTGCCCTTAAATTGGGTGAAATTGCAATCAAAGGAGCTCTAGACAAGACTGGAACTTCCCCTGAAAATGTAGACCATGTTGTCATGGGATATGCACTACAAACCTGCGACCAAGCAATCTTTGGTGCTCGTCACGCAGGGCTGGGAGCAGGTATTCCTCAGGAAGTACCAATGCTAACTCTATCCCGTATCTGTGGTAGTGGTGTCCAAGCAATTGTGTCTGGTGCTCAGATGATTATGCTAGATGAAGCGCAAACTGTTGTTGCTGGTGGAATGGAGAATCTTTCCCAAGCCCCACATGTTCTTCGTGGAATGCGTGACACATACCGCTTAGCCCGCCCTCCTCGTGCAGGTACAGAGTTGGAGAAAGACATGGAAGACTACCTTTTCACAAATCTTCTAGATGGTATGTGTGGCTCATTCATGGCCCAGACTAGTGATGAAATCTGTAAGCGCAAAGGTGTAACCCGTGAAGAGACCGATGAGTTCGCTGCAATGTCTCACTCTCGTACAGCAACATCGATTGCCGAAGGTGTATGGGAGCAAGAGATTGTTCCGGTAAATGATGTCACATTCAAGGATGAAGATCACGTTGTAACCGGAAGTACTCCTGAATCACTAGCAGAACTTAGAACAGCCTTTGGTCCCGAAAGTCTGGTCACAGCCGGAAACGCAAGTGGTGTAGTAGACGGAGCTGCAGCGGTAGTAATCAAATCGGCTTCAAAGGCTAAAGCTGATGGTGATTCACCACTTGCTAGAATCGTCTCTTGGGGAATCGTCGGATTAGAGCCAGCAATCATGGCCTATGGCCCAGTTCCAAGTAGCCGCCTAGCCTTGGAGAAGGCTGGATTGACTATCGAGGATATTGACCGTTGGGAAATCAATGAAGCGTTTGCAGGACAAGCTGTGGCTTGTGTAAAGGACCTAGGATTAGATATCGAGAAAGTCAATGTTAACGGTGGCGCTGTTGGCTTAGGCCATCCTCTTGCTGCAACAGGAACTCGTCTTGTTCTAACTCTGGCGCACGAATTGAAGCGTTGTGGTGGCAAGTATGGAGTTGCAACTGCGTGTATAGGTGGCGGTCAAGGAATCGCTATGGTCATCGAATCTCTTTGATGAACTCAATCCTTTGCAATGGAGATCTCCAATGTTACTTCTGGTGAAAATGGAAAGGTTTAGAACTAAACAGGAAATCGATTCTACCATGTTCATGATTCACTCTTTCAAATTTGATTCTCCCCGTTGTAAGTGTGAACCCCAAGATGAATCTAAATGGACAAAGAAAGAAGAGCCGAGTTATAGGACCGTATTTACTTGTACAGTTTGCAATGCAACTTGGGAAACAATCT
>JABIGM010000051.1 GCA_018650165.1 Methanobacteriota archaeon | reverse complement strand
GTTCCACGAAAAGCAGATGGCTGAAGAGTTTTCCAAGCAAGTTTGGGCTCAAGAAATCGGACAATGTGATTGTTTTATTAAATCCCGATTCGGTTTCCACTTAATCTGGGTTCATACACGTGATGAATAAATGCCTACAGCCAGATTAGTAGTGGAAGGTGGGTCTGTCCAGATTTGAACTGGAGTCCAAGCGTCCCAAACGCCCGAGTATAGGCCAAGCTAACCCACAGACCCTTCCAAACCGTGCGCCAATGTCTCCCTTCTTGAATGTCACTGAAGAAAGAGGTATGTTCCATCGGTCTGGTGCAGGAGTAAACCTTGGCTCACCGCCTCTTCAGCTACGTCTTCTGCATCAATTACTATCCCTTTTCCTCGCAGTGCCCCTGCGAGCCTGCCAAGGTCAACAATATCATTCAAAGCTGCGATTTTGATGCAGGCAAAGAGAAGTTTAGCACTGGGGTTTTCAATGATTGCAACCGATTTCGGTAATTTTTCACGCATCTCATCGCGAAGTTTCTCTGGCATATTGGAGATTGCTACTTCTCTTTGTAAATCACTCGCATTATCCGCAACTGAAACTATCTGTATTTTATCTGTAGATTTTACACCACAGTGCGGGCATTTACTGGCCTTACCCTGAATACCCCAGCAACGCTCACAACTCGGACAGCGCACAACTGTATACACGAACTCGCCTCACAATGAGAAATCAGTATTTCCATCAGTCGGCCTTCTACTTCCTGGACGCATTGCCGGAGCCGCTGGAGCTTTGGTGTCGACTCTTCGAGATGCATCAGCCATGGCCTCAGTTGCTTGGCGGGTTAGACCAGAGCGAACACGTCCAACATTACCGCCACCTGACATTCGCAAGGATTCCGGAAGAATTAGTGCTGCCATCGCTACCCCATAGTGATCTTGGGCAGCGGTTACTTCATCGACAGCGACATCAAAAGATTGAACTTCAAGGTCTCTACTGGCCAATCTTCTTTGCAAGTTACGCTTGAGTAATGCCTCGGTTTCTTCATAGTCTAGTTCGGTAGAAATTTTTGCTACTATCGCACATACTTCGCCCTCTGGTGTTGTACAAGCAGCCCATGCTACCCCTGCACAGGCACTCGAACCATTGTAAGAAAACGCGGTTGCTAAGTGGCATTCTACAAGTGAACCCATAGGGAGAGCCTTAGGTGGTGTTGCCTCAAAACCCATAGGAAGGAACGCCCCTTGAACCTCAATCAATCGTGAGTCTCCAAGACCCATTTCTACTAATCCCTGATCATAAGCATCTTCGGCATTTTCTCCCCATGGAGCAACTGCTGTCATTAGCCAACCAGGACATGCTGCTGCCGGAGCAGCCGGTGTACCGCCAGAACTGAACATAATTTGGTCCAGAGTGGGCTAGGTTCATCAAGACCGTGGTCGCAGACACAGGTGTGGCAAGCAATTCGCGGGGTATACTATTGCTTGGAGCAGCAGCCATGATTGCTGCTGCCGCTGGAGTATCCGCAACTCAGGGAACTGGGTGGATAATTCCCATGGCCATATTGCTCTCAGTCATACTTGGAATTCTATCCTTCTCAATGCTAACTGTTAGTAAAGAAAAGGAGAGTGGAAGTACGCCCCTCTCTATCAAAACTAATAGCAATGATGGTTTTATAGAACAGTCGCCTGAAGACCTACCTGACCCAAATACTTCAGGTTTTGAGTTACCAATTATGTAATTATGAAAGGTCGTCTTTGCTGATTACTGCAGCCTCTGGACCAAGTGGCAAATCCTCAACTTCTCCTGGACTTAAATCTCTAAACTCTGCATCTTCATGGAGGATCTGCGAATGCCCTCTCGGGTCGAGCAATTCAAGCGTAATGGGTCTTGGAATTGGGTCTTCTTTCAACTCCAATAATGTTGTATGCATTTCTTGTAGTGTCTTGAGGTCAGAACCGTCAGCATCATCCACATATGCCTGACGTGTAACCATGACTATGATTTCCATAAATCGATTTATCACTCCTTCTACATTGGAAACATAACCTGTCGATGCGGTTCCTGGCTTGACCTCTAGGTCAAGTTCAATGATTCGAACTGTGCAAGATGAAGAACGGACTACGCGAGCAGAAATGTGCTCTGGTTTACTGATTACAATTTTACTGCAACCAGGCTTTGCACCATCTGCTGGAATGAAATCCGATTGACGCCAACCGCATGCATGGCAAATCACCGTAACTTGTGTGTGCTCTCCAAAGTACGGTATTTCATCAATATGGGTCGCCATTCGGACTTGACCTTCTTCAAAACAAATGGGACAAGGAATCTCTACAACTACTTCTTCCATTGAATCACCTCAAATCAGAAGAATCTACGGCGAATGCTTCAGCATCTAAGCCTCTAACTCCACGGCAACCAGGAGGTAAGAGCATTAATCTAGAGTCGGTTAATTTGATTATTTGACCTCCAAGATCACCTTCTATAAACTGATTTAGCCTCTCGATAGCGGTTTGTAATTCAAGATCTCTACCCATCAAACGTTCCATTCTGACAATCACCGCTTCACCATCGGCTAACCAATCTAATAGTTGCGCAGTTCCTGTTACGTCATGTAAAGTTGCACGATGTATTACCAGTCCATCGGATACCTTAGGGACTGGTGCGTTTGGATATAATTTACCCATATCGTGGTACCTAGTGGGTGGTGATGAACTAGTCGATGTAATCGTGTTACTTTGAGAGGGTAAATTCAACTTCCGCGGACCCGGTCCGCTAAAGGCATCGAGCGATGTCTGCTTGTCGGACTCCTCGCTCATGATTGCATGGTGTGACGGTTGGTTGATAAGGGTCCCGCGAGACGGAGGTAATATCCCGCCAATCTGCGGGCTTCAGTGAGGTGTCAATATGAGCGAAGACGGTCCCGGCGTAGTTAAAACAGGAACGAGTACCATTGGCATTACCTTCAAAGGTGGTGTTGTTGTTGGTGCAGACCACAGAGCAACAATGGGTCACTTTGTTGCCAATAAGAGTGTCCAGAAGTTATTCAAAATAGGTGGAAACCTTGCATTAACAACTGCAGGTTTAGTTGGTCATGCTCAATCTCTTGCACGCACCCTAGCTGCAGAAGTATCACTCTTTGAGTTACGAAGAGGAGACCCCATGACCGTTCGTGGAGCTGCAACACTTACTGCTAACATTCTTTCGGGACGCCCTCATTGGGTTCAATTATTGATAGTTGGAGTCGACAGTGAAGGCGGTTCAGTCTACTCAATCGATTCAGCAGGTGGCTCAATTCCTGATTCTTATTGTGCAACCGGTTCAGGCTCACCATACATGTATGGTGTACTCGAAGATGGCTTCTCTGAAAATATGACTAGAAAAGAGGCTGTTGCACTTGCTGCAAGGGCACTTTCTGCTTCCGCACAGCGTGATGCTGCATCTGGAAATGGCATGGACCTTGCAGTAATTGATGCGGAAGAGGGATATGTGCCAGTCGACCAGAGCGAAATCGCAGCCGCACTCAAGAAGTGAGTGTTTCCAACTCCACCCGCGGGTTAGTCCCGTGGATCTCCTAACGGAGGTTCACCATGTCAATCTGTGGGACGGAGGTGTATATTATGAGACTTAGTTTCAAAGAAATGAAAGACCAAATAGCAAAAATCGTCCCTAAAGGTGTCACCTATGATGTCGACCTAGAGGCCGGAGATATTGCAATAATCACACCTACACCAGATGTTTTTGGTGGAGGAGATGGCCTAGTTGGTAAAATTGCTAAGAAAATCAAAAGACGTATTGTTCTGAGACCTCATGCTTCTATTATGAAAGATGAAAAAGATACAGAATTGTTCATCCGAGAACTTCTTGACGAAAGTGCAGGTATAGATTCGATTTATTTTGACGCATGCTATTGTGAAGTTACTGTAATTTGTAATAACCCTGGGGAAGCTGTTGGTCGTCGCGGAGTTAACGCCAAGGCGATTAGGGATGAATGTGGATGGCTAGTATCATTTGAGCGTACACCCCCAATTCACTCAAAGACTGTGCATGATATCCGAGGATACCGTGCTACACATGCGGCAGAACGTAAAAAATTGCTCAAGGACTTTGGTTTGAATATTTACAGACCACAACGCCCTGGCTCATTTTGGGTAAGGACCACTGCACTTGGTTCATACCGCGAAGTAGGTCGAGCTTGCCACCTCGTGACAACCAATGAAAGCCGTGTAATGATCGATGTTGGTGTCAATATTGCATCTGATACTGACCCAATGCCTTACTTTACTGCACCTGAGGCCCTACCTATGGAAAAATTAGATGCGGTCGTTCTAACCCATGCCCACCTAGACCATGCGGGTATGTTACCAGTACTATTCCGCTATGGATATCGCGGCCCGGTGTATTGTACTCCGCCAACCAGAGATATGATGCTATTACTGCAATCTGATTATCTGAAAGTGGGTGGTTCTGAAGGAAAAAGGGCACCCTATGACATGGAAGATATCCGCACTTGTATGCGCCATGTAGTTGATGTGGACTGGGGACAAACTGTCGATATTACCCCTGATGTAAAATTGACTTTCCACAATGCCGGACATATTCTAGGTTCATCCTCTGTTCACTTACATGTTGGAGATGGAAAGCACAACATTGTATTCTCGGGAGACCAAAAATATGAGAAATCATGGCTCTTCGATGCAGCTAATACTCGATTCCCACGCTGTGAAACACTCGTAATTGAGTCAACCTATGGCGCATCTGGTGATTTTCAGCCAAGTAGAGAAGAAGCCAATCAAGAATTACAGGATATTGTAAGTCGAACTATCCAGCGTGGTGGGAAAATGATTTGTCCAGTTTTCGCTGTTGGTCGCTCACAAGAAGTGATGATTGCAATTGATGAATTATTTAGATCAGGTTCCGTAAAACCGGTTCCTGTTTATCTTGATGGAATGATTCAAGAGGCAACTGCAATTCATTCGTCTCACCCTAATTATCTAACTCAGGCTCTTAGAAAAAGCCTGCTTACAGATGATGGTAACAACCCATTTACTAGCGAATGGTTCCGCCCGGTTCGTGGACGCGAAATGCGTGAATCCATCATTATGGATGGCAGCCCCTGTATCGTGCTAGCAACTAGTGGAATGATGAATGGTGGACCTGTGATGAATTACTTCCAGCACTGGGCACACGAAGAGCGAAATTCACTATGTTTTGTAGGATATCAGGCAGAAGGAACACTTGGAAGACGCTTGCAGAAAGGGTTCAGTGAAGTCCCAATGGTCATCAATGGGAAAACTGAAATCGTAAAAATCGGTTGTGAGATGGCAACAATTGATGGATTTAGTGGCCACTCCGACAGACGACAACTACTGGAATTCATTGAACACATGAGTCCCCGACCAAAGAATGTCATCTGCCACCATGGTGATTATTTCAAGTGCAATGAATTAGGAAGAACATTGCGTGAGAAATTCAAGGTTCGAACCTATGCTCCACAGAATCTCGAGACTATTCGCTTGTCGTGATTATTCAAAGAAGTTTGCGACCAAGTGGGAGGTTTCATCTTTCTTTTCCGAGAGATTTGTTAGCCACTCAGTAGCTCTTTCAATGCACATCTGTTTCATTTCTCCTGCTAGAATTTTACCTGAACGGTAGCCCTCATTAATTTCTGCTAAGAAGGCATCGTCCTCTTCAAAGAAATACATCATGTATTGGTAAGCAACATCCTTGTCGGGGTTTCCACCAAGCCTGCGATGTTCTTCCACGGTAGCCTGGCCACCTGAAAATGATTTTTTGATTTTCTTTTCTGCTGTTGCGGCATCATCGGAAAGGAAGAGTGTCGTCTTTGGTTTTGAGGAAGACATTTTATCGCCAGTCATTCCTACTGCAAATCGGTGATATGTACTGGATGGGGCAAGTAATCCCATCCCACCCATACTCCTTTCTAACGACAAAAGTGCCATTCTGAGTGACCCCTTGTCACGTGGTGTTGCGCTTGGAATATGGACAGTACCATGCTTTGGATTCGAAATTATATCTGAAAATCCAAGATTCGAAATAGCATTAACAATCTTAGCAAAAACTTCTTTTTGGCGTTCCTTGTTTACTCGCCCATTTGATTCAACACCCATTATTACTGAATTTTCTTCTTGGACTGAAACTCCAATTTGTAACCCCATTTTCGCATTACTGACATTAAACCAATTGGTCTTGGCCGCTAGCCCTCTAGTCAGCCGCAGATGCGGGTCTTGGTCTACACCCACTGGTACAACAATGGGCCGTAGACCACCGTATTCTTCCAATTGAGGATGTAAGATATCGCCAGCTTGCACTAGTGGTGCTTGGACATGCGCTAGATTGGTAGCTCCATCAAATCCGTATATCGCTTCAAATTCCGAAAGATTTGTTCGCTTTCCTAGTTGGAAACCTAAACGCTGAACAATATTACGCTCGGATTGGAAGTACACATTGGTCTTCTCAGGATCTAAGCCAAGTGCTGCGTAATATGAAACATATTCTTCCGTAGCAATTCTGCGACCTTCAGCCAATGAAATTCCACGTGTTGCTGTAGATTCTAAATCGGCTACAGCAATAGTCACATCTCCGCCCTGTTGTTGGAACCAATTCACTTGGTCAATTACCATAGAATGGCCCATATGCATAGAACCGGATGGCATTAATCCGGTTAATACTCCAAATGGATTGGAAAGTCGCTTTGCTTCGAGAATCATATCTAGTTCCCTATGTGCGAAAACAATCCCCCTACGATGTAGGCGAGATGGGTCCGTAATCGATACACTGTCCATTGAAGATAACCCAAATTGTTCGATGATTCTAGAGTAATCTGTAGATTGTGAGGAACCCCACGGGTCGATGGTTACCTCGTCATTCATCATCCTCACCGCCAATGCTTGCAGGCATCAAGCCTTCGGCCTTAGAATGTGTAAGAGCGTCCTTCTTGAGCAATAACCAAATTCCCGAGACGCTCGCAAGTAAGACTCCAATCCCCACATATGGTAGCCATGCTAAGTCGGCATCTATACTGCGGGGAGAGATTAGCCAAGTGAATCTCAAATCTTCAGAATTATCAAATCGTTTTGACCACAGGAATAAATCGGTTGTTGAGTGGCCTGCAATAGTCAATGCTGAACTTTTATTATTGAAAAATTGGGTTCGTCCTAAGATATCATAATCAGTATCTTCGGACAAATCGAAAGATGCATAATGTCCTTTTAGAACGCTGATATATAGAATTGAACCTTCTTGCCTCCAACCCTCCATTGTAGTCGAGTCATCCATTCTCATTTCTGGTAAATTAGATTCTAGTACGATGGAATCACCGATCTCAGCAATCCAGGTCACTGGAACATTCCAAGCGTTAGGTGATGCTGCAGAACAAGCATCGGTATCAATATGTTCAAAACTGAATATTCCGTTTACCAATGTATGATTAAATTCATGACAACGCTCAACTGTCCAGTAAGAATATGCTTCCCCCCAAGTGGTGTACCAGACATCATTTCGCTGTGACAACATATCAATCACTTCACCTTCATGACGCACAGTTGCATCACCAATACGGCCAGTCCAATACATGTTAACTAGACCACCGGAATCTAGTTCTTGACTCAGTTTTTCGACATTAGCTATCCCCTTTTCCAAAGAGCCTCCTCTCCGACCTAGGTCAAGCCAATCATATTCGTATTCGGGTATGTTTTCCGCCGTATGCCATGCAGTAGCGCTTTGACCAGTGTTATCCCCATGTATCACGAATCCTTGGTTGCGGATGTAGGTGTGCTGTGCTGCTGTTAAATCACTAGGAGTGAAAGTAGATATTGGATTTTCACCCCACTTGGATGCATCGATTCTAGCCTCAATATATTCGCGACACTCTAGCGCTACAGCGCCCGGGTCGGCTTGCCATGACAAATTTGGCATCCCGTAACACCCAAATTCATCGCCTTCATTTAGATGCTCTAACCCGATTGTGCCGAGCCAGCCATCTTCTTCCCACTTTGCATCTGCAAGTACCATGGGAGCGAATGTGGCAGAGAGCAACAGAGCCAATACCACAAGACGCATGTGCAGATGCCTGCATAGCCGACATTTCAGCATTGCCACACCATTTGCCTAAGCAATCATCAAAGGTTAGATGCAAGTGCAAGTTTCTGATGGGTGAACTCAAGGATGCATGGATGGCTCTTGAGAAGCATTGGAAAATCACTCCCAGTGAAAGCAGAATCACTGGTGATAAATCGTATGCAGTGATGCGGTGGACTCTTGCTTCATTTTTCCGAATGGTCCTGCGTGTTAGGATTAGGGGGGTAAAAAATGTTCCAACTAGTGGCCCAACAATCCTAGCTGCTAACCATTTATCGCATGTAGATCCCTTGGTAGTGATACTTGCGTCACGAAGAAAGACTCACTATCTGGCTAAGGATGGACACTTCAGAAATTTTGCTCTGGCCTCATTTATGCGTGCAACTGGCCAAATTGAAACTAATCGGAACACAGGTGGCGGTGAGGCTCTTTCTAGCGCTGCTGTAGTGTTACATGCCAAACGCGCATTGGGAATATTTCCCGAAGGTACACGCTCAAAGCGTTCAGAACCTCCTTATCTTTTGCCGGGAAAAACAGGGTTTGCCCGGTTGGCAGCCTCATATCCCGATGTACCAGTCGTACCGATTGGGTTAACTGGAACTCGTAACTTTATGTCACCATCAAAGCATAAGTTACCGCGGCTGTGGCGAAGGGTTGGCATCTCATATGGCAAGCCCATTACCTGGTGGGAGTGGTTGGAGAAGCGAGGTAATGTTTCTGAGTTGCAAGCACTTGCTAACAAAGAGGACCACGAGGTCATGGCAGCACTTGCAGCACTTTACCGAGAGTTCACTGATGAATTCATGGAAAGAATCCGTGGACAAGGTGCCCCGTGACAATCCTCAAAGGCCTTCGCACTCAAGGATTAATCAGATGCAGCAGTACCTAGAACTAATGCAACGCATCCTTGAGGAGGGTGAGGAGAAAGGTGACCGTACGGGAACGGGTACTATCTCAGTATTTGGACACCAAATGCGATTCGATTTATCCAAAGGTTTCCCCATGGTTACAACTAAAAAATTGCACCTAAAATCAATTGTTCATGAATTGCTTTGGTTCCTAGCAGGTGACACGAATATTGCATACCTCAAGGAAAATGGAGTCCGTATCTGGGATGCATGGGCAGATGACAATGGAGATTTGGGCCCAGTATATGGCAAGCAATGGCGTAAATGGGAGTCGAAGGATGGACGAGTTATTGACCAAGTGGCACAGGCTATTGAAATGATCAATAACAATCCAAACTCCAGAAGAATTATTGTCAGTGCCTGGAATGTAGGGGAACTAGATGAGATGGCATTAATGCCATGCCATGCATTCTTCCAGTTTCATGTCGCAAATGGAAAACTGAACTGCCAACTTTACCAGAGAAGTGCAGATGTGTTTCTGGGAGTTCCATTCAATATCGCATCATATGCAATATTAACCCACATGATTGCTCAAGTTTGTAATCTTGAAGCGGGAACTTTTGTTCATACCATTGGGGACGCACACCTCTACACAAACCATCTTGAGCAAACAAAACTTCAGTTATCACGTACTCCAATAGAGCCACTTCCCACACTGAAACTTAATCCTGATATCAAAAATATTGATGATTTCACTTACGAAGATATCGAAGTTGTGGGATATGAGCACCATCCTCACATCAAGGCCCCGATTGCGGTGTGATTGCAATGCTAGGGATGATTGTAGCTTGTGACCGCAATGGTGCTATCGGAAAAGATGGCGACTTACCTTGGCGCCAATCAACAGATTTACAGCACTTCAAAAAGGTGACAATGGGCTCAAATCTAATCATGGGAAGAAAAACTTGGGATTCGCTACCAGGTCTGCTTCCCGGCAGAGACCACTATGTCCTATCTAGAGGTGATGTTGAGGGTGTTGACGTAATCAGTGTGGACAAAGCCCTTGAGATGGATGGATGGGTAATTGGTGGTGGAGAAATATACAAATTGTTTTTACCACATGTTAGTGAACTTCACCGCACAATAATCGATGCACGTGTTGCCGAGGCTGATACTCATTTTCCGGATATTACTGGCATGGGTTTTACACTCAAAGAAGAAAGTCATGTTAGCGCAGGAGAACGGGATGAGTTTGACATGATTTTCCAACACTGGACTCGCAATTAACCGAGTCGCTAAATTCATTTGTAAATGCGCGAGTAACCCGATTTAGTTCCGCACACCTCAAGGGGGAGAGGTTGCTGGGATGACATGGGTGAGTCTACATGCGTGAAGTAGTAGTTGTCTCGGCAGTTCGCACTGCAATAGGTAATCATGGTGGAGCACTATCCACGATTCGACCGGATGATCTTGCGGCTTTAGCAATCAAAGAAGCGGTTTTGAGAGCCGGTATTGATGGCAGTGAAGTAGAGGAAGTTTTCTTTGGCTGTACCAATCAGGCAGGAGAGGACAATCGCAATGTTGCTCGAATGGCCACTTTGTTAGCGGGCTTACCAACCTCTGTTGGCGCTGTTACTTTCAATCGATTATGTGCCTCGGGATTGAGCGCATTGAACTCTGCAGCACGGGCTATTAGATGTGGCGAAGGCGACGTATACGTTGTTGGTGGAGTCGAATCGATGTCGCGTGCACCCTATGTCATGGCAAAAGCGGAAACCGGTTTTGCGTGGGGCGACCCAACTGTGCATGATACTACACTCGGTTGGCGTTTTTCAAATCCAAAATTGAAATCCATGCATGGAAATGACAGCATGGGAATGACTGCTGAAAATTTGCGAGACCTTGCGGCAGTCACAGATGTAAACACCAGCCGTGAAGAGCAAGACCGATTCTCATTACAAAGTACCAAAAGAGCACTTGTTGCTACAGATTCGGGTAGATTCAGGGATGAAATAATGCCGGTTGAGATCCCACAAAGGCGTGCCGACTCAGTTATTTTTGATGTCGATGAACGTCCACGAAGAGGAAGTACAATCGAAAAATTAGCAAAGTTACGACCTGCGTTCAAAGAAGGTGGTAGCGTAACTGCTGCAAACTCTAGCGGAATCAATGATGGTGCTGCTGCTCTTGTAATGATGAGTGCAGAAAAGGCAGCCGAACTTGGCCTAAAGCCGATGGCGACCTGGGTGGCGAGTGGTGCGGCTGGAGTCGACCCTAGAACAATGGGCTGGGGTCCAGTCCCTGCAACACGCAAAGCACTTGTTCGAGCAGGTATGGATGTCTCTGACCTGCATCTTGTCGAGTTGAATGAAGCATTTGCTGTACAGGCCCTGACTTGTATCAATGAGCTTGGTCTCGACGAGGAAATTGTCAATGTCAATGGAGGAGCTGTTGCACTTGGACACCCACTAGGATGTTCAGGTGCCCGTATAGTTGTGACATTATTGCATGAGATGGTGAAACGCTCCAAGGACCATGATGGCCAGATGAATGGACTGGCTACATTGTGTGTTGGTGTAGGACAAGGTGAAGCAGCGATTTTCACTCGTATTTGAGTGAATTAGCAGTTCGAACGGCTAGAACGTTGGTTTTAGTTTATCTCATCGGCCTTACCATTCAAAAAATATTTTTTCCACGAAAATAAGGACTTATATTCATACTCGGGGCAAAGAAGTTGCAGTTTTCTCCCCTCGTTTTTTATTCGCTTTTTTATTCGACCATCCATCCCACAAACTGCATTGAATGTACGTAGTGCAACCTCCCTATCGGATACTTGCATTGATTTAACGACTATTCCAAAACGATACATTTCATCGCCTTCATTTTGGATAGTAGTAAGTCCCACTTTTTCGATGAACAATTTGATGTTGGGATGAAAATCTGCAACACCGGTTACCTGTGACCTTATTGCTAAACAACAAGCAAGGCGCTGTTGTTTAGTCAGGTTATTGAATCCATCCGGATATAATCTCTCTAGTATCTCATCCATTAACAAGGGCACTGTAGTCCTTATTCTTATTTCTTGCATGACTCTTCTGACAACGATAAAATTCCACAATGCAAAAACTGGCACAGATGCTGTTTCAATTATACCTCTTGAAGCAGTTCTTCCCCACAGTCTTAACCAAATTCGCCGATAAAGAGATTTTACAATTACTCTTGAAATTGCAACTTTTGATTTGTGGGCTGCTAGACTAAACATTAAGAAAAATTTGCTGATATACGCTCTCGGATTAATTCCATACTTTGGTTGGTATGAATTTGGTGCTTTTAATCCAGCATACATCAATGATAAAATCAATTCATCTGCTGCTTCACTATCATCGACCATAACTGGCCTAATTCCAGAGATAGTGGCAATATTTCTAGCTGTACGAATAGTATCTATGTAAATCAATACTAATTCAACCATTGTTAAAACAACACCCACGCCAATAATGACACAATAATATTTCGCGATTTGTAGTCCGTTACTGTTACTATCTGGCTCGAGTGGGGTGGCAAGGAAAGTTGCCCAAACAATCCCTAAGCCGCTTATTATTCCAATCATTGCAGCTCTAATACAGATTAATTTTTCTTCTCGCTTAATCAATCGTAATCTTTCTTCGGATGAAGTGTTATCATCTATGAAATCTAAACTATGATCTGAAAGCAGAAACTTGAGAATACGGCCCGGAATGCGTCCAATTTCCTCGAAGGTTTGGAGTGCTTTTTCGGTCACACTCTTTGCAATTTAATCTACTTGATGAAATATTCGCACCCATTAATGGTTTTTGAGTGGGTAGCATCTAGAATGGCCCACTATCTTTTGAAACGAAGTAAAACCTTACCGGTATTCTTTGCATCATGCAGATGTTGGTGAGCTTTTGCAACTTCCTCAGCATCAAATATCGAATCGATCACAGGGGTTAGTTTTCCTAATTTTATTCCTTCCATAATGCGATGTAATTGCTCTGACATTGCATCCTCATCTTTCCAGGTGCCCATGTGAACTCCAAATACACCACGATTTCGAGTCATCAATTTCAGCGGGTCGAATTTAGGAGTTTTTCTCCATGCCAAAAAAGCACGGATTAGAGAACGCTTCGAAGTGGGAGCCGCTGCCGACATTCCATAGGTATACAGTTTCCCACCTTCTGCCAAAACTGACAGACTACGACGAAGATTGTCACCTCCAATCGGATCTAGAATATGGTCGACACCGCGTCCATTAGTTGCCTGTTTTATGATCTCGGTAAAATCTTGATTGTGCCTATCGATGGGAATGCCTCCAAACGATTCGATTATTGCGGACTTAGAACCGGATGCAGTGGCCCAGACATTCTCAATACCAGACCACTGACAAATCTGTAAAGCAGCTGTTCCAACACCACCTGCACCACCATGAATCAAGACTGTGTCATCTTGCTTCATATGACCCAAATAGTGTAGCATATGATGTGCTGTAAGGTAGGTTACTGGCATTGCTGCGGCAGCATCTAATCCCATTTCATCTGGTACAGGAATTACTCGATTCATTTTGACTGTGACATGACTGGCTTGCGCCCCTGTTGGCATCGCAGCAACAACTCTTTGCCCAATTTCTAATCCCTGAACATCATCGCCAAGTGAGCGTATTACTCCACTCAATTCATAGCCAGGAGTGAATGGATAAGCAGGTCGAGGCTGGTAAAGGCCAAGGCGCATCAAAGTATCTGCAAAATTGATTCCAGCATAGTGAACTTCAATACAGACTTCACCAGATTTTGGTGTTGGCTCATCGATATTTACTACCTTCAATACGGAAGGTGAACCTGCTTTGGTAATAGATACGCAACGCGCCATATTACTCGGATGAGGGGTTACCAATCAAGGCTTTCCAATAAACAGATTTCGATTATTCTTCCTCAAAAGGAATTTTTTGTCGGTCTCTGACCATTACCATGAGAAACCACAGCCCTATTCCCGCAGAGATATGTTTCAAAGTATGCCCACTGATGAATCCAGTTAAGTTGAAGATTAGTTGGTCTGTAAATTCAAAAAGTGTTGCAAGAGCAAACATTGACAGGCCCCAATAATAACCCGAAATTTTGTTGTAGAGACGTGTCCCAAATAATAGAAGAATTGGGAAGATTATGAATGGTTGGTGCTTGACGATAAAATATATTCTAAGGTCATCAAAAACAGGCCACCAGATGACTGAAATAATACTGGCAAGGAGGATTGGAATATGTATCTTTGCTGCAAGATTTCGATCTAGCATATCATTAATTATCAAAGAAATACACGAGCCGATAACAACCGACATACCTAGTCTATCCCAAAACATAGTTGAATCATTTGGGTCTAAATGGAACCATACCGAACCTGCAAAAGTTAGAATCATTCCTGCAAATAATGTAATGTGAATGCTCGTTTCATCCACAGGGATATCGGAACTACCACGCCTCTCATGAACAAATGCCAAACCAACTATTCCGGGGAAAATTATTACAAGATTTGACATCACATCAAAGGTATTAGGAATGCTCCAGAATTCTCTGTCATCTGCAAAGTCGTGATATTCTTGGGGCTGTGGAATTGGTCCATATGCAATTGCGATAGCAATGAATGATAGTAGCGAGGCAATGTACAACTGCTTCGCATTCATGTTTCACTCACCAGTATACTCTGTGACCCTAATTCCAAGGCGCCCTCGGATTGCGGGGCGTTTCATAATCCTCTCGTATTTGGCCTCAAAAGCGGCTTTTAGATCAATTTCCATCGCCAAAGAATGGCCCATCAATAAAATCATGATATCAGCCATTTCTTCAGCGCATTCTTCTATAGGTTTTCCTTTGGTAACCGCAGCAGCTAATTCCCCTAACTCTTCAACAGTCAAAGCGATACGATAACCCATGTCATGTCCATTATTTCCTGCAAAGTCATGCTTGTGGTGGAAGGAGGCAACCTTCTTCATCATCAGACTCCATTCATCTTCTTCCGCACTGGTCATCCAGTCGTCAACACTGCGCCCCATGGCCATGGGTTTGGCATACAAGGGTTAGTTATTGCGCGAAAGCCTTGATGCATGCAATTACTGGTTCAAGCCGAGTTCCTGCAGTGGAAGACACCTCTTGATGGTCCAAATCTTTCTTACTATTTCCTGGCTCCCTTCCCGCAGCCCAATTACTTGCAACAAGAATTGCAGCATATGGAATACCAATTTCAGCAGCGAGTTTACACTCACGTGGCATTGTCATTCCCACAACTTCACCACCCAATCTTTCGATTGCATCGATTTCAGCAGTAGTTTCGAATTGTGGTCCTTGAGCCAGCCAATATGTGCGGGTGAGAATTAGGTTTGGTTGCATTGGTTGTAATACTGATTTCAGAGTTTGGTTCATCTCTTCATCAAAGGGGTTAGTCACCGAAGTGAATTGTGCATCATCATCATGAAATGACATTGCAACTCCTGTGAAATCGATGTATTGAGTTGCATAGCCAACTGAGCCCGGAGGAAAATCAGTTGGGATTGTACCTACTGAACAAACTGCCAATATTCCATCAACACCAGCACCAGCCAAAGCCTCAATATTAGCTCGATGATTTATGTTATGAGGAGGGGTTATTCCAGAACCATGGTGACGTTCCAAAAAAATATATTCATCAGTACCACTTTGAATACACGTCAAAGGCACTTCGCCATAGCGTGTTTGCGCTACGATTTGATCAACACGAGTAGTTTCAATCACATCAGCGGCAAGGCTAGTCATCGCCGTACCGCCAATGAGACCGAGGCGCATCATGGCTCAACTCACTCTAGAAGACGAGCGACAATGTCTGCTTTGGTACCAGAAGTTGCGACTCCTGCTGCCTTTGCTTTCTCGACTAGTGCGTCCTTCTTCAACTTCATCAAATCTGATTCTGATTCTGTAGATTCCTTTGCCGCAGGTTCTTCTGCTGCAGGTTCTTCTGCTGCAGGTTCTTCTGCTGCAGGCGCTTCCTTCTCAGAAATTGATTCCATTGCCTCTGCTGCTGCAAGTAAATCGCCTTCAACTGGAGCATCTTCTTCCGCATCTTCAGATCCGGCTTCTGCTAGTGCTGCTGCTTTCTTGGCCTGTAATTCAGCTTCTTTTCGCTCTTCTTCAGCATGAATTTCATCCAGTGTTGGCCCCTTCTCTGTTACAACACCAGATTGCAAGAGCTGGCTCTTACGAACTACGACATTGCGGCAAGGATATATCGCCTTGATTGCATTTCGAATTTCAGTCTCCATGTCTCCACCAAGCATTGATTCTTGTAATTGTGAATAGTTTGCTTTAGCCGCAATTCCACGAATAATTTCCGCAGATTTCGAGCGCATTGCTTGCTTAACCGAAGTTTGGCATCGGCGCTCAGTAATCATTAGTGGCTTTAGGCGAACTAGGTAACCATCGGTAGTTACTACATCGACTACGTCATCAATCTTACCACGGTAACGACGGATTTGACGGCGTGTGTGGTCTGATTGGTGAGCATGTCCAACGAATGTGGTTAAGGCATCTTGCCCTACAACTTCTGTAACACGGAAACGAAGTAGTACGTGCATCTTTGTGAAATCGCCACTGAACTCTTGTTGCGTCATTTCGTAAATGCGGCCCATGATATGTTCATCAGTCTCTCCGAGAGTTTCTCCTATTCGCTTGAAGTTCCATGGGTGACGTGGTGCACGAATTGTGAACCATCGCTTATTCTTCCACTTATCACGCTGCTTACGTGCTGCTACACGTGCCTTTGCACTCAACTTCTTTGCTGCCATTTGAATCAACTCTCAGATTGCGGGGGCTACCCCACTTGCAAGCCTCGCACAAACATGCCATATATGAAGGCAACAGATGAACCAAAAGCCACCCCTACGGGGTGTCATTACCATCCTCTTTGGTCCAAACGGACTTCTAAAGTTTCCAATTCATCGCCACGCATTGCTTCGCCTGCCATCATGCCCATGGCTTCAGCAACCTTGTCAGGGTCATCATAGTGTGCCGTAGCCATTACTATTGCGTCAGCCATTGTTTCAGGGTCCTCGGACTTGAAAATACCTGAACCCACGAAGATTCCATCGACTCCCATTTGCATCATTAAGGACGCGTCAGCCGGTGTTGCAATTCCACCTGCACAGAAAGTTACTACCGGCAAGCGACCTAATTCTGCTACTTCGACTAAAATATCACGGATGCTTCCATGCATTTCATCATCAATTGGCCCGAAGGGAGTCACATTCGAAACTCCTGGTAATTTGCTATCATTCGCAAGAACACTATACCTGTCCATGATTATGTATGCCGCATCATCAAGACCCGCATCATCCAAACTTTGGACTTGACGGATTTCTTGCTCAATCAGCCTTGCATGAGTCATTGCGGCAACTACATTCCCTGTTCCCGCTTCTCCTTTTGTTCGAATCATAGCGGCGCCTTCGTAGATTCTTCTAACCGCTTCCCCTAGTCCGGTTGCACCACAAACAAATGGAATATCATGAGCGTTTTTGTTGATGTGGAAGTACGGGTCGGCAGGAGTTAGAACCTCTGATTCATCAACCATATCAACTCCAAGAGCTTGTAAGACTTGAGATTCAGCCTCATGTCCAATTCGAGATTTCGCCATTACTGGAATGGAAGTGCAATCGATGATTCCTTTGATCATATCAGGGTGAGATGTTCGTGCAACTCCGCCCATTTTCCTAATATCTGCAGGCACTCTTTCAAGAGCCATAACAGAAACCGCCCCAGCGGCCTCTGCAACAGCGGCTTGGTCTGGAGTTACAACATCCATGATAACTCCGCCTTGGAGCATGGAAGCAAAACCACGCTTCAGCAGGTCATCTGCATGTCGTAATGATTTGAGATTCGTATCCATAGCAATCAAACCTAGCGTATCGCCTTCTCCTCATGAACGTATGTAGTTCTCCACAGAATTAGTCTGCCAGAACTGGAGTGTCACCTGTTGCAACTTCTGCATCCACAGACTCAGCCTCATTTCGGTCAATCCATGCTTCTTCCTCATCAGGTACTTCGGTATCTGCGAAGATCGCATCAACTGGACACTCTGGGACACATGCACCACAATCGATGCATTCATCGGGATCAATAATTAGGTAGGTCTCTGCTTCGCGGAATGCCTCTACAGGGCAAACAGCAACGCATTCTTGGTACTTATGGTCGACACATGCGGACGTTACAACGTAAGTCATAGGATTCTCTCCAAACGAATGCCACAGGTTAGAGGATATAATGGCTTGCTCAGGTCCTAGGTGATTCGGGTAAGCCGAGGCGAAGTGAATCTTGAAGTGCTGCATCTATTGTTTCAATTGCAACTCCTGTAGAGGTATTGCCAGGATATACTTCTAATTTCGCACGTCCTTTGACAGTTGGGCGTTCACCGGGAACTGTTAATGTGATTTTACCAGATAACAAATCAAGAAGATCTAGCCTAATGTGAATCACATTGTTTTCATCCATTCGCTGGTCCAATTCATCCTTCAGCAAGTTTAGAGTATCCTGCCCTAATCGAGCAAGTGATTTTGTTGCTGGTCCGCGACGTTTAATCTCTGCTGTAATGACATGAATTGGAGTTCCATGAAAGGAATCCATGCGTTCGATATTAACTGCCTCTTCATCTCCAATCAGCCATGCCAATGCGGCAGCATGGATGTACTCATCTTCAATCCCACTCGAAGTGGATTGCCAAGAGATGTGGTGGACTCCCATATTTACTGCTGGATAGCGATAGATGATGAGCATTGTCAATCAAGTGGGTGGTCTACACCTTCTTGGCCAAGTGTCCATTCAAGAGTTTTGATAACTCCGTCCAATGCTTTATGATTTCGAGCGGCTTCTTTCATCCCGTCCCTATCTCCATCATTTCGGCACTGAGCGAACCATGTTTTCCACTCTTCGCGACGAGCGATTGCTTTCTCTAGCATTTCCTCGATTTCACCCCACGAGCGGTCATAACTTCGGACAGGTTCTGTGCCATCATCGATTCCCATAGGCCATGGGCGCCAAATGGGGTATAAGAATCACACCCCGGCCCGCATAGCAAAGTTATCATCGACGCTCATTTTCAAGATCGATGGCAAGGTGTACTCCGTCGCCAATAACGCAATTTTGAATTCTCGAGTCGATAACTGAATTTTCACCAATTATTGATGATTCTGAAATGCCATTTACTCTGGAGTTCGCCATAACTACTGAATTAACTACAGCTCCATTTACAGATGCGCCTTCAAGGACTATTGATTTTTCAACATGACCGCTGACAGATGCAGTTCGGCTAATGAACGAACCATCAGGTAAAACTTCACCATCTGGCATAGGAAATGGAAGAATATCTCTTCCTTCGATTAAAGCCATTTGCGCATTATGTAACTCAAAGGGGTGTCCCACATCAAACCATATTCCATTTACAGTTTTAGCATACATCGGCCAACCACGAGCAAGCACGTCTGGAAACAATTGTTTGGAAAAGTCATATTTTTGCCCGTGGGGGACCAATTCCATCACCTCTGGTTCAATTATGTACAATCCTGCATTAATCAAATTAGAAAATGCTTCATCTGCTGTTGGCTTCTCCTTGAACCGAGAAATATATCCCTCACTCAAATTTGACTCTACTTCACCTTGGTTTTCATTGGCAAGACCTACGATTCCAAATTCAGTAGGATCATCGACGCGCCATAGTGCCATTGTGACTTTCGCACCAGACCTTCTATGTGCCTTTAGTAAATCAGCAATATCAAATGATGCAACTGAATCTCCAGAACCAACGACAAACGTTCCATCTAAATCTTCAAACAACAGGCGTACACTTCCGGCTGTTCCCATTGGCGTTTCTTCCTGGTTAACACGACTCGAGACTTCCCAAGTGGATACATGCTCAACAAGTTGTTCACCTTGATATCCAGTTGTAACAATAATTTCTTCGAGCCCTGATGCAACCATTGCATCTTTGACATAATCGATTACGGGGCGGCCTAATACCGGAATCATTGGTTTAGGACGGTTTGCAGTAAGTGGCATCAGACGGGTGCCCTGGCCCCCGGCCATTATGATGCCTTGCAACGAATCACTTCCTTCCACGTTTTACGAGATTGACACGTCGCATATTCTGCTTCTTTTCAGAACGTCCTTTCTTGACTCCAAGACCTGCACGGTCTCCAGACATAGTTCCTCCAAATGATAAATTTCCAGCACTAAGAAGGTGCTCGACCATCGAATCAGCAACCTTTGAATCCTCTGCACCAGTTTTCATTTCTTTGGAAACTAATTCATTATGGTCAGAAATCCAAGATTCACGTTCCTCACGGGCGATTTTCAATTTATCTCTCGCCTCGTTCACTTCTTTCATCAATTCAGTTATTTTTGCGTGGACTTCGTCAGCCTTTTCTTTGCATGCAACAAATTCCTTATGGAATCTGTCACCTTCACCTTTCAAGAAATCTCTGTGAGCGAATAATTCGTCTAGGCCTTTACGCATTCCCTTAATCTTCTCGAGACATTCGACAAATTGTTTGTGGGCTTCATCGGCTTTCGCCTTGAGAGTTGCAATTGCTTCATCTCGGTTTGATAAATCAACTTTGATTAATTGCAGTTCTTTTACCTCTGGCTCTAACTCCTTCATACGTCGACGCATGACCTTGAGCAGATTCATCGTTTCCTTTTCCTTCTTGGCAGACATACCACCACGAGTTTCAAAGACCTTTTCCATATTAGCAACTTCACTTGATAGTTTGTTATATTCGAATGATGCGGACTTCTTTTCGTCCTTGCTGCCTCGCTGGGATTTAGCTTGTCCAATAAGGTCTCTAATTTGTGCCTGAATCGCATTACGGCGCTCTTTGTGGAGATTCTGTTCAGCACGAATTACCTTTACTTCCGCTACTGCCAAATCCACCTTTTCACGGTGCTCTGAGTACTGTGTTTGAATCCCATTACGCTGATCTGCAAAGCGCTTGGCTTGCTCATTGTGATTGTTACGTCCATCCCTTAATTTACGGACTTTGGATTCCATCTGGTGGAGGTGGTCACGTAAATCGGAGTCAGGGCGAGTTTCCTCATTCGCATGCTCTGCCATGGTTTCTGCGAGGACATCATGGCCTTCAATGCTACGATTAGAAATTTCAGTACTATGTTGATGATAAAACCGCAATTAATTGTAAAATTATTGCCCCTGCAAGTCCAATACTGCCGACTAAATATGCGGTTAGCGAACTCGTATTTCTGAGCCAATTTACAAATTCTGGCCGAACTCTGACATTTATCTGTCGTCCAACCAATAAATCACCACTTACATTTTCTAAACGGATACCTAAAGTCGCTTCACCTGTCTTTTCGGGAAGGAGATTTTGCCATGCAAGTGTCCCGTCCTGAAGTAAGCCTGACATCCGTCCTAATTGGTCATCATCCCCATCAGATGACAATGGTACAACCTCATCAGGCCACCATGACCGTTGCCCCGGCTTGAGATTGTACCTAAGTGAAAGGTCATGTGGTCTGAAATCTGGAGAATTAACTCGTAGTACAACTTGTCTTTCCTTATCTGAAAGGTTATGGAAATAACAGAATAAGTTCGCCCTCTCTGTAACAATATTTTCCAAATCTACATCGAATAATAGATCTGGCATGTCTGGCTTTCTACCGATTGATAAGTCCTGTTCAAGCCTCTCAATTAGCCTATAGAATGCAGGGTAGGAATTCATAGATTGGTCAAATAGCGAATCCCATAATCTTTCGGTGAAAACATCATGCCCTAGCATTTCTATCACACCTTCATCGGTTAGGATTTCGCTTAATTCAATGTTAGTGGTGCTGCGATCTAAACTACCTTTGTATCTTCGATGCATTAGCATCAGAAATTTTTCTCGTGCGAACTCTCTCTCGACACCCGTACGGATGTGTTCTTCGATATCCAGAATGAAATCATCAAATTTACTGCACAATAATGGGTCCATCTGTGTACGAAGCATGTCATAGAACACCATTTCTAGTGTTGAAGGGTGAAGAGGGGGGGAATAAGCGGTAAGAAGTCCGTCATTTGTGACCATGTTGAATTTACGATTACGTGTTGACAAATGTTGCCCAATCGCCATAGTAACCAATGCAGCGCTAGCCAGTAATCCACGCTGACCAATTTCTGAATCCGAGTCTAAATATGCTACAATTGATGCTAAGATTGTTGCCAAGACGCCCAACCACAAAGCAGTGTTGTGACTAGCCATAGTACGAGAAATCAAACCCGCTACTGAAGCATAACCATGCATGCTAGTTACTGGGCGGTGAGCTTCTTCGGCTGCGGCAACCTCTGCTCGAAAAACCATCCTCGTCAAGCGAACTCTGTGGCGATGGATATTGAGCCCGGTGCAAAATCCCAACAAGATTGTGATTGCCATAAGCGTCAAACTTGTTGCAAAATCAAATCCAACTGATGGCTCTATATTTTTCAGCCACCATTCTGGGCTAGTTCCTTTGTAAGCCCATGCTCCAAAGAAAAACAATAACGAAAATGCAGGTAATAATAATACCAGTCGAAGGCCTTCTGTCAAGAATTGGCTGTCAATGCCATGGAATTTTTCTTCCTTCGCACGGATTTCATCTAACCTACTCATCAGCCACACCTCAATACTATTCTTTCAGATAGTTCTGTTGAAATATCTATTGCAACACCTTCACAGAAAAAACCATCATTATTTCTTTCAATAACTGAACCGACGTTTAATCCAGTATGTGCTAGAATTGTTCTCGCATTCGATGTAGTCATAATCAAGATTATTTCACCAGATGAATCAAATGGTAGGTTCTTGAATATGCATAAATTTGTATTTTTTTCTAACTTTTTAGAAATCCTTGAATTTGCAGGAGGAATCTCTTTTCCAGAGGGATCCGTTTTCGGATTACCCAACAGCAGTGAAATGCATACCTCGAGGTCATCATCGAATGCATGCTCTAACCGACATGCAGTCGCGTGAACATCACCATCAAACGGCAGAAGTGTCAGTAAAACTTCTGCAAGGCGGTGGCGCCTTTTCATCATCATTCCATGTGCTAATCCATCCGCAGTGAGACTAACTCCCTTGTAGGGAACATAATCTACAAAACCATTTTTTGCTAAACGCTGGACCATTTCGGTAGCAGATGCGGGGGATACATCTAGATATTTTGCAAGGTCGCCATTTCTGACCCTTTGACCGGGGTATTTTTCATGGAAGTCGTAGAGAGTTTCTAGATATTCATCCTCGAATTCCTGAAAATGGCCCGCCCCCATACAATCTCCACCCTAGCCATTACAATTGAATATATGTCATTCCACCCTTGCTTCGAAAATTGTTTCACAAGCAGGGCAGCGTGCCTTAGCAGGTCTACGGTCGAATGGTACTTTCAATTTCCGAGTGCATTTAGGGCAACCCAGAATATCGTTATCTGATGCTGCCCACAACTGGTCATCTGATTGTTCAGGAATTGGCTCAGTGTCACTTTCTTCAGTTTCTTGAACCTCGGCTTCAACATCAAACCTAGTTTCACATTCGGGGCATCTAACGCCGCCATTGTAAGTAGTTGGGACTCGTAATCTGCGGTCGCATGAAGGACATGCCACCTCAACCTTCTCATCTGTGGGTTCTACCTTTTTCGTTTCTTTCTTCTGAGATACCGTTTTCTTTTTCGGGGAATTCTTGATTCGGATCGCAAAAATAACAACCATGCCAACGACTAATCCTCCCAATATTCCTCCCCAAGGAATTACAAATTCGTCACTACTACTTTCTAAAGCCTCAGAAATGACCTGAACTTCATCACTTACAGTAGCTCCAGCAACATGCCAAGTAACAATCAATTTCACTGAATCTCCTTTAGGCCAGTTTACAACAGCGCTCTCATCACGGGATGATTCTTCCATTTTTGCACTAACTATTGAGGATAGTATTGTCCCATCCCCATCAGTAATTACAATTTGACCTGCAGGAATTGTCCCCTCCCCCAAATTTCTCAAAGTAAAGTATACATTTACCTGTGAACCTGAACTTGGAGTGCTGGGTTGAGTTGAAGGGCTAACTGTTACTTGTGGGCTAATCGTATAATCAGGGACGATTTCTGTATCTTCCACATAGGAACCGAAACCGATAGTCCACCCACTAACTGAAATGCTAGCAAATGTTTCCTGTCCATCTTGAAAACCAATTGTCATAGACCCATATGTAATTCCTGGAAGTAAATTTCTTTCCTCTGCTATTTCTTCTCCTTTTAACCCATCATTAATTACACCAAAATTTAGAATGGCAATTCTGTCACGTCCCTCTGACAAATCGATTGACCAAGAAATCTTGATTCCATCATCAACAACTGAAACCGTTTCGATATTCATAACGATGACTTGAGAGAAAAGTACTGGGATAATTACACTACCTGAAAGATTGGTATCTACTGCCCCATCGGGACTGAATACACTCCAATTTACTGTATGCTCCCCTGCAGATGTAAATGAAATTATTTGGCTCACTTCCCCTGCCTTACCACCTTCAAGGGTTGTCGAAGTACCATTTTGTAATTCCCCATCAACTTCTATGCGCAAACTCGCATTCCCAATTGCATCTCCTTCATTGCGAAGTAGCATCGAAAGTGTAACATCATCACCAGCGTGCCATGGCCCACCAAGAAGAGTTGGGGTTGAATGGCCTGCACCAATAAATATAGCAGAGACCATCGAAACGGAATCAGTTGCATTACTGGTGGAGGAAGTTCTTGCTTCTGCTGAACTGCAGAGTAATTGTCCTGGCTTTGATGTCATCGTGGCAGTGGCATATGAACTTGCAGAAACTGAGATTAGCACATTCTCAGAGAATATTTCTTCACCATCAAACCAACATATTACCAACCCATCAAATTGTGCATCGCCTGAATTTGTGGCTGTTACATTCCAAGAGATACTAGCGCCAGGTTGTGGTTCATTCAAGCGTTGAACTGTCAATACCAATTCAGGTAAAGGCGGAGGCCCCACTAATATTTGCGCTGAAATAAAATCGTCGCTCGGATCTGAATCGAGTGGGCCGCTTAGTAGCAGTTCAACACTGTGTGAACCTTCGACTAACCGAGTTGTCATGAAAGAATATATCAAAGTCGAATCTGGTGCTATGTTAACTGCCAATGAATGATTTTCTGAATCCTCTAATGTCAAATTAAGTGAACCATTCCAAACAATATCTCCATTATTGATGACCGGTACATCGATCCTTGCAAAATCACCATCATTAATTGTCAAATTCGCAGTATCTACGCCAGTTGAGTTTACTCCTGTAAAGGTAGGATTACCAACTGAGATATCGAGAGGACGTAGCCGCTGTATAGTTGCATAGTAAGTAGTCCACTGATTCATACCAGGAGTTCCAATGTCGCCAGTCAGTGTAATTGTCAAATTAGAATATCCAAGTGGTGCATTACCAAGCATGGATTCAACATAGTTGGTATTTCCATCATCAACCAGTTCATTTCCACTGTCAGAATCAATTAAATTTCCCTCAGAATCACTCAAAGTTGCACTCCAATTAACCGAGGCAGAATTAGTACCAGCTACACCGATTAATGAGATGTTTAGAGAGATGGGGCCGGCGCCGACTTCACCATCCCCGCTAATAATGACAGAATCGATAACTCCGCCACTCGCCTGAGCCACTGGAATCAGCATTGACGCCAGTAAAAAGACCACTACAACGGCTCTCCGCATGTAACCCCCTCGGGGCTTGGGGGTTCTTCACCTTCACCCACCCTTAAGGGTGGGTCGTAGCCTTTATCCAAGGGAGGCAGGTGGCCGCATTGATTCCAATGGATGCGAACGACCTTCTCGCCGTCTCACCAAAACTTTTGGCACAAGCGATTCTGCACCGTAGAGAACGCTTAGCCGACATTATTCCAGACGACCTCGAGGCTCGAAAAGTCGAGCTGGCTGAAGCTGAACCAAAAGCAAAATCAGCAAGAGCGAATCGTGATGAAATAAATGTGAAAGTTGCAAACCTGAAAGGTGAGCGAAATGCGGCTCAAAAAGAAGCGCGCACCCTGTTTGAGCGTTCAAATGAAATTCGTGAACAACTAATTCAAGAAGGGGGTATGAAGAACCCCGACCCGAAATGGGCCAAAGACAAACTCTCTGAAAAGTTGCAGTCACTTGAAAACCAATTAGAAACAAGTGCCGGCACCCACAAAACAGAAGAGAAATTCATCAATGAAATGAAATCCCTCATAAGAGAGCATGAGGAGTGGGTTTCAGAAAGATCTGCTTCCCAACCATTGGTAAAAGAAATGAATGATTCGCGGACTAGAGCAAGAAGTCTGCTCGATTCGGCACAAAAAGCACATGATGCAATGGTTGAACTGGTTGGTGCTAATGCAGAAAGCCAGGAAGACTTTGTTCGTTGGGAAGAAGTTAGGCGTAGGTCAACTTCTAGGACGAAACGCCTAGAGGATGCATTATCATCCAGCGAAGATGCTTTGGAGTTTTGGAAAACTCGAGTCGAAAGGGAAGAATTCGATGATTTGGTAATTGATGCTGAAAGAGTTCGCAATGGCGGAATGTCCTCCAAAGCAATCATGAAAGAAAGAAAGAGTTCTCGAACTACAAATCCGAAAAAGGAAGCAGGAGGTGAAGAGGAATGAGTGACAATTGTGAGATTACAGGCCTCTCTCCCGAAGATGTTAACTTATTTGCTAACCTTCATTCTCAGATTGTTGGTAAATTGGAACTTAATACACCTAGTAAGGAATCACTAATGAATTACGATAAGCCACTAGGGCACACTATTTCTAATCATAAATTCAATACCGGCGATATCAAGCGTAAAGATAGTTTAATCAATCATTTGGAAAAGAGCATCTCCTCAAAATTCAAGGGGTCTAAGTTGACACCATTTGGTTCTTCAGAAAGTGGACTTTCACTAAAGACTGGAGATTTGGATTTGTGTCTGCAATTACCAGGCGCTAATCAGAAGAAGGTTGTCAAACGAATTAGCGGAATGCTTCGCGGACAAGGCATGGAGGCGGTTCAAGCACTCACAAGGGCGACTGTGCCTATTGTCAAGTTCACTGACCCACGAAGTGGTAAAGAGGTTGATATTTCTATAAATAACAATCTTGCTCTGCATAATACTACACTGCTGAAGACATATGCCAAACTCGATGAACGAGTACGGCAACTTGCTGTCTGCGTCAAACACTGGGCCCTTCACAGGAATCTTTCTGATGCTCCAGGTGGTACTTTGTCATCATATGCTTGGTCTGTATTAGTAATCAATCACCTGATTAAATCAGGGATAATACCCAATTTACAATCCGGCAATGATCGAACAATTATTAAAATTGGAGATAAGGAATATGATATTACAATCAACGAAGATGCAAAGGTTGAAACTCGTTTAAACACGACCCTTGCCGAACTATTGTATTCATTCTTCCACACATATGCAACAATGGATTGGGAGACTGAAATTATTTCAATCAGGAATGGAAGTTCCCTTTCAAGAGATGAAAAGGGATGGATGAATGAAACCCCATCAGCACTTGATGTGGTAAATAGCCAGAAAGAAAAACCTCCAAGAATGGGAGAACACCACCTCTCAATTGAAGACCCTTTCAACCCAGACCATGACCTTAGCCGAGTGGTAAGGGCTGTTGGTGAACTGAAAATAAGAGATGAATTGCTTCGTGCAACGAAATTGTTTGGTGAGGGCGCTTCTTGGAAAAATATTTGTGAAACTATTGATGCTGACAGATTAAAAGATATGGAGCCAGCAGATATTTTCCACGACTTAAGAGACAAATCGGATGATCTTGTCAAAGAGATGTTAGAAAAGACAAAGGCAGACATGATTGAAGTGGAGAAGGTCGTGCAAGCCCTTGATTCTGAACGTCAATCAAATGTAAGAATGGCTAAGGCTATGCGGGGCGTGATTGAAGAAACATCGGATTTACGCAAAGAGCACAAGTCCATCATCATCAATCTTAAAGAAAGAAATAAGGAAATCGATAAGGTCAAAACATCGAGAGATAAAATCAATTCTGATATAATTCTACCAATCCATATGATTGAAGATGAATTAGCCAAGGTATATACGCGCCTGACTGAAGAAATTGACATACATAGAGTCCCATCACTTTCCCGTGAAAAGGTACAGTTCTCATGGTTCCTAGAATTACAGGCCATGCATGGCAAAGCACGTGAGGCAAGTGAATTGCATCAACGATTCATTGTATTGGTAACCGAACAGAAAAAGGAAATTAAAGCACTCAAACTCTTTGAAACAAAGCATGATGAGGCAACCACGAAACTTCTGGAAGCAGAACCTCTACTGAAAGATAAGAGCATCAATGCAGGGGAAGCAAAATCCTATGACCGCAGGACGCAGAATATTCAGCGTGCTCTACGTCAACGACGTGGAGATTTGCACAAACTGCGCCGTGAAAATGGAAGGCTAGAAGCTTGGCTACGGAAAAAGAGTGGTGGACACTCACATGAAAAAAGCCGTGGCCGACATCAAGGTAAATCGCGAAATAATAAATCTGAAACGAAAACTAAATCCTCTGGTCCAATGACACTGGGTGATATTTCAGGTCTACTTTCTGCAATTGAATCCGAACCTACATCCAAGAAAGAAAAACGCGTAAGTTCCAAGAAAGCAGGCATGCGGAAACTAGGAGCAATTGGGTCTAACCGAGGAACTCGCGGCCAGTATAAGAAGAAAGAAAGATGAAGAGTTCCGTACTGGGTGGTTCAATGGAGGCACTTTGGGAAGAGGGTACAAGTCCAAAAGAATTGGACCCTTTGACCATCGAAATAGTCAAACAATTATTTCTTGACCAAACCGGTGAACGATATGCTGAGGCTTCAGTAAAAAGTCTACCAATACCTGAATGGGGCGGTAATCTAGTATTACGCGACAAAAATGGTATGCTTCGAGGGCTATTATGGGCTAATAAATTCAGTAAGTCACGAGTTAGAGTAGTTGCTTTTGCTGTTGATTCTGACTACAAAGGCAAGGGATTGGGTTCGGCTGCCTGGAATTTACTTCTGGAAGCTGCACGAAAGGACGGACACACAGAGATCCAACTTGAAGTAAGAGGTGACAATGAGTATGCCATCGAATTCTATAGAAGAAGGGGTTTGGAAGTGATTGGTACTCTTAGTGGTTACTACAAATCTGGTATTGGCTACGTTATGCGTGGAAATATCTAATGCAAATAGTCATCACCTGTCACTGGTCACACCAATTTGTGGCAAGCGCAATTATTGCAGATCTGGTCGATGGAGAGTGTGTTATCTCGGCATCTCTATTGGATTCAGAAGGCTTCACTGTTGAAAGAACATCAAATGAATTCAAGCCGACTTCAATGTCTGCGATTCTAGAACTTAATCCTGACTCGCCACTGGTAACCATAGTTGCTGAGGACTGTACTATAATTGCATCACGCTTAGAATCGGGACATACCATCGTAATTCAATGCCCAAGCAGTAGTAATTTGGGTAAAGCCAGATTGAAAATTGCAAAGGCCAGTAAGGCAATTATACCATTTTTGTGAAATCCTCCCGTAGGGAGGCTTCAAATGGGACAGGTTAGTCGCCCAGTCGCTAGAGTACGGGAGTACACAGCGAACAGGTGCGTAGAATAATGGCAGAACTCAAGGAAATTCTAGATGAAAAGCGCAAACTGGTTGACCAAAAGGCTACTCAGTACCGCACTACACGTGATGATTGGAATTCTCGTACCAAAGAGCATACCGTCATTCGAAACGAACTTAATGCTGAAGTTCGTGAACTTATCCAGAATGTCCGCCAACAACGCGAAATCCGTGAACAGATGAACGAATTGGTTCGTGAAAAGAAAGCAATTCGTTCCGATGCTAACAAAGAAGTGAAGCAAGCAAAATCTATGCTTGACTCGGAACGTCCTGAAAAGGAAGACCATTCATCGGGATACCGTGGTAAAAAAGAGAAGAAAGTAACCATTCATTCTCTGCGCAGAGATTTACAAAAACTCGAAAGTGAATTCGAGCGCGGTGAACACACCGGGCAAAATGAAAAGAAAGTCATGAAGCGAATGAAGGAAATTTCTTCTAAGATCCGTGAAATGAAAACTTCTGAAGGTTCTAATGGAGAACTAAAGGAGGCTCGCGAGTTACTTCGTGAAGCAATGGCAAAGCAAGAAGCTGCCCACGAGGAAGTGCAAAAGTCAGCGGTTGCAGCACAAGAAGCACACGAACTAATGCTTCAGTGGAATAAGGAAGTTGATAGGCAGCGTGAACAGGCAGAGTCCGCTCACCGCCAACTACGTAAATCAAAGAAAGAGGCTGACAAAGCACACCACTTCTACATAGTTTCTCTACGATGTCTACACTCAATACAAGACATGCTGCGAGCAATGCGCGGAGCAATAACTGGCGATAATCAACGCGGCGCACGTGTCGAGGTTCAGGACTTGATGAGTAAGTTGATGAGTGGAGAGACACTAACTACTGACGAATTAATGCAACTTCAAAGGTTTGACTAACTTCAAATGCCATCTAGGTTAGCATGGTAATCAAGGAGGAATGAACTCATGATTAGCAAGGACGAAATATCCGGAATTATCGAAGAATATGAACGCCTAAAGTTGCGCATCGGAATGACTGCAAGCCACTCTGCTCTCGACATATGTGATGGGGCTATTGAAGAGGGATTTCCAACTGTCGCTTACTGCCAAAAAGGTCGTGAAAAAACATATTCGGAATATTTCAAGACTCAGCGAACCTCATCAGGACGAGTTCGCAGAGGAATGGTCGATAAGGCCATTGTTATGGACTCATTCAATGATGTGATGGAACCTGTAATGCAAGATGAAATGCGGAAGAGAAATGTGGTTTTCGTTCCTAATCGTTCTTTTACATCTTACTCCAGTATCGAAGATGTTGAGAATAATTTCAAAGTACCAATGTTTGGTTCTAGAAATATGCTTAGGATGGAAGAAAGAACCGAAGAGCAAGATTACTATTGGATTCTAGACAAGGCAGGATTGCCTTATCCTGAAGCGATTGCAGACCCTCAAGATATTGATTGTCTAGTAATTGTGAAGTTGCATCACGCACAGAAGAAATTGGAACGTGGATTTTTCACCTGTGCATCGTATAAGGAATACTGTGAGAAAAGTGCAACTCTTCTGAAGGAAGGAACAATTGACCAGGAAAGCCTAGATGGCGCACGAATCGAGCGTTATGTGATTGGACCTGTATTCAACTTGAATTTCTTCTACTCTCCACTCGAAGAGGATATGCCTAAGCTAGAACTTCTGGGAGTAGACTGGCGCTTTGAATCGTCTCTAGACGGGCATGTACGCTTGCCTGCGCCTCAACAAATGACTATGCCGGCACATCAACAAATCCCTGAAATGACTGTAGTAGGTCATAACACAGCAACTATTAGAGAATCATTGTTAGAGAAAGTATTCCAGATGGGGGACAAATTTGTCAGAGCAGTGAAAAAAGAATATGCCCCTGGAATTATTGGTCCATTTTCTCTTCAGAGTGTCATAACAAAGGATTTGGAAATGATTGTATACGATGTATCACTTCGAGTTCCAGGAAATCCGATTGTCGCAACAACTAGCCCATATACAAAATATCAATATGGGACAACTTTTGGAGTTGGAAGACGTATAGCAATGGAAATTAAACGAGCAATTGACGAAGAT
>JABIGM010000027.1 GCA_018650165.1 Methanobacteriota archaeon | reverse complement strand
TCATCAGGAATAATTTGCGAATCCATATTTATCATACTGACACAAACAGTAACTTGCTCACTAGACCATAGAAGTTCCTTATTTTGATTATGAAATCTGTATTGCCAAGTGCAGGATTTATTTCCGACTTTTGAAATCCAAATTTTGGCAGTCACGGTATCCCCATATCTAAACGGGGCATGAAATTCTGATTTGATGTCAACAACAGGAAATCCAATTTCGAGTTCACTGATAATATACGGATAGCCGACACCGCACATCTCAACCCACGCTTCTTCAAAGAAACGATGTGCAAGGTCATAGATACGAGGATAGAAGGCAATACCCGCCATATCCAACATGGGGAAATCAACCCGCCGCTCCAAATGAACTGCCATAGTGTTCCGTACGGGACTCACTTATTCAAGCATCTTCTGGACGCGGCCATTTTTTAGCCAAAATTTTAGCAAGATCATCATCGAGTTTTGCATTCCACCAATCAGTTCCTTGCCAAATCGCATATCGCCCACGTATACCCCGGATATCCGCTCCTTCAAACGAACAATTCCTAAAATTGGATAGGTTTAGACGAGCTTTACGTAAATCCGCTCCTCTAAAATCACAGTTATCAAATGCGGATTTCATTAAATCGACTTCGACCATCGAGGCTTTACGAAAATCAGAATCGACAAAATTACCTTCAGTTAAATCCGCACGATCTAATATTGACCTACGAAAATTTGACCGAGGATGATTACCCCTTCGCAATAATTCATCTGCATGATTTTGAAATGACCAATCGAGAGAAACCTCTTCTTCGTCGGTGCTACTGCCCGACATTACCATGAAATCACCCAATTCACATTCGACTACATTTGTCGAGATGTGCTCTTCCTTCAGGAGTAACGATGGCATAGCGATTTTTCTCTTTCGCAGATGGAGGAGTTACTAGGAATCCTCTTTCACGAAGCCGGTTTAGGTATAGAGAAAGATTGCCGGGCGGCTCTAGCCCAGCATCTTCGAACAGCATATCGATAACTCGAGGGGGGCTATCGTTCACACCCTCAACATCACGAAGATACTGAATTGCACCTAATACCTGGTCTGGCTTTCGAACTAGACTACAATTTTCGATTAATGCACGGAATGCCGAACCACGTTCTGGCAAACCGGCTCCGCGGGCCGCATCTACAGCGGCTTCTATCGCACGCTCTCGTGCATTACGAATCCTTGAAAGTGCAATTGACCAAGTATCATCCTCGCGTAATTTAGTGAGGCGTTCATCAACTGTAGATTGTGCCCCTGAGAGGTCTATTTCTACATCACCGGCCCGAATTATAATTCTTGCATCGTCTTCCATACAACCACCCTCTGTTTCGCCGACCTTGCTCTTCTTCATAACAATTTCAGCGGGTTGCTTGCAGACTAATATTATGATATTGAATCATCCAAAAGCCCTGCCCGGGGCCATAAATCACCAAATAAAATGTTATTAGTCCTGATTAGTAAATAACATTCGGCTAAATCAATAACCGGAAAAAACGAGGTATTTTTCTACATTTAGGGATAAGGCACTTGAAGGAGCGGCATATTCATTCAATTCCACGGGTATATACATGAAGCGCATCTCACCTGTCCTGATTATGCTTTTATTACTTGGTTCATCTCTACCAGTTGGCTTTGCTTCAGCATCGGGGGAATCAACAACAATCGATACTTTTAGTGGCGGATTTGCTACTGAAACTGTAACTTTACAAGGTGGAGCAATTGATAATTCAACAACGATCGATGTTCCTCGTAATGTCACATTTAGCTCGGTAAGTCTTGACATAGAAGTTGATGCTAGCGACGCTAGTCCTGGAAAAGTGTGGATCGATATCGATGAAGATGGAATATTTGAATGGGAATTTACAGATACAGGATATGGAAACATTGGACATCAAAATACATTCTATCATGGAGCCGAATGGTCAACCGTTTCTAGTAATGGGTCATCAACCGCAGTACCGGGAGTTCTACTCCCATCTTCAGCAAACATCCAATCGTCAACACTCAATGCTAGTTTCTCCCCACAGTCAGGAGGAGGTTTCTTTCCAATTGGTGATTATCAAGATGTAACAGAGTCCGATATTGATGGCGATGGATTACCCGAACCTGTATTTTTGTCGGCACTAAATACAACTTCATTCGCAGCATCAATCGTTTGGGCCGATTGGTCATCGAGCAACGGCATCACAACCACGACAGCAATCGCAACTTGTGACAATGCAACATCCCTATCTGTAGGCGATATTAACGCCGACGGAAATCAAGATGTGGTGGTGTTTTCAACAGTTACAAGCCAAGCATGTATACATCTTGGTAACACATCATCCTTCGATCCAGTATTGAATATTTCACTTTCCAGCGGATTAATTGAAGGAGAGGTTAGCGATATCAATCAAGATGGAATGGACGATATTATCACAATCCATAACATGGGAGTTTTATCTTTTCAAGTATGGGATAATTCATCATCTGGATTGACAACTGCAACAGAAGAAACCATCAATCCAAACGGCTCTTCTGGAATGCCCGCTAATTTAATCTCATTACACGTCGAGGATTTTTTCAATAATGGGAATAATTCTGTTCTAGTGATGGACCAAATGGGCCATTGGACCAATTGGCAAATCTTTGCAGGCGCATGGGGCGGGCCAATTACTTCATTCGACCACATTAAACAAAACGACTTAATTTCTGATTTAGATGGTGACGGCGACCTCGATTTACTTGGGTCAAACGACCAAGGATATGCATTTTTAATAAACAATGGAACACAATGGGATCCAACAGTAGTACAAAATCAAATCGAATTGAATGGCGCTACAGTGGGAGATTTTGATAGCGATGGCGACCTTGATTTGTTGACCCCTGTTTCCGGAATTTCAGACGGGCAATCTTCAACGATAGAAGGCTATATCACATTCCGTCCAATCAATTCCACTAATATTGGGACTCTTGGATTATTCGAGTTAGAACCTTGGTCGATTCCAACATCAATTATGACTATGGATATGGATGGGGACGGAACGTTAGAGCAGATAGTTTCTGCAGGTGAAAACACTCTTGGAGTATTCATTGGAGGATGGCACAGCATCGAATTAGATGTTGATGGAGACGGTAATGCAGAGATGAGCAGAGCAGGATATGCTGGAGACTCATCCAATAATTTAGATCCACTTGAAATGAGTGATGAAACCAATGGTATCAGGGATGATTTGAATCCGCTACTAATCGCTCAACCATCATATATCGATTCATACGGCATCTATATGGCAAATTATTCGATGACAATACAAAGTTCAGGTGCGGGCGATTTCAATCTAACAAATCTCGATATTGGTTATGATTGTACATTCTTCGTGGCAAACAATCCTCACGTTACAGTTAATTTGACGAATGTCCTAAATCAAGGTATGACGGGAGGAGTTGGAAATTATTTACTTAATGTACCAGTAAACTCCACAAACGCAGGCAAAATCTCATTGACCAACTTAGTGGCAATCCATACACCAGGTGCCCCTGACCTCTCTCTTCCCACAACCCCTACTTTGGTTCTACAAGAGTTAACTCCATCGAAAGTGACTCTTGCTTGGAACGATATGATTTCTTTTGGAACCGACTTAGTTAGATTCGAAGTTTTCCGTTATGATGCGTCGGTTGAAGTAATTGATATTGATTCACCATATGCAATCTCAATGGCTAATATTACTGTAGATGATGTAGTATCAGTCGAAGACACATACACATATGCTGTGAGGAGTGTACACCAATTCGGTGTAACTTCCAATCTCTCAAATTTACTAGAGGTCACCATACCCTACCCGGCCCCGCACGAGGCAGTAACAGGAGTAACAGTAACTGATGTCGAGGATGATGGCGGCGGTTCTTTGATAGTGACTTGGGACCTGCTACCAGGGTCAAGCCTGGCTTACCCATATGGAATCGATTCTTATGACGTATACACATCAACCTCAGAATTCAATTCGACGGATATGGCAACTCAGATAGGCTGGGGGAATTGGTATTGGAATGAAATGACATTCACAGGTTTAATTGATGGAACAGGATACTGGTTCGCAGTTGTTGCAGTAGATTCGTTTGGAAATTATACCAAAGAAGTAACATCAGTAGGGCCTAGTTATTCACGCAATGATACCCATCTTCCTGTTGAAATAGATATTGAAACATCTCCGATTATTGGTATTGGACATCCTCTTGATATCAATTTGACCGCAACGGGTGGAGGAGTTGAAATTACTCCAGTAGGGACAGTCACAATTACATTAGCCAATTCTACTGATTCGTGGCTACTCGCAGAGAATTGGTCGGGGGTCCATTCTTCAGACTTCTCATTATTGGGCTCTTGGGCAGCTGACTTGAGAGGCGATGTCACGATTTGGGTCAATTATAGTGGAGACATTGGTGATGAACAAAATAGGCCAATCGCCTCAGCATCAACTTCCGTAACCAGAGTAGTAACTGTAGATGCAGCATTCACTCCAGTAAAATCCGTCTATGAGTTAGATTGGGATAATGAAACAGACGTGAGAGTCAATCTTGTGGCCACAAATCCTGAACAAGCTTCAATGCTTGAAGGGGCGACTATTGAATGGACCATATTCAATAGTAGTACAAATGTAACACTATCAGATACCGCACAAATAAATGGTGGATTCAGTCAATTCCTAGTTAATTTCCCGGGCGGTGGCTTACTGTTCGTCAATTTGACTGAACCTACTTGGATCAATGCCGGAAATAATTCCTTGGAAATAATATTAGTCACTTTTGGCACCGTAATCGAAGAGAATGAAACAGACGGAAACGAAACGACGGATACACCGTGGATTCCAAGCACAATGGATGATGTGGTGATTGATTGTGGAGCAGTAATAGTGGATCCAGATTTGGATGAAGAAATCGATTGTACAATTACCAATCCCAATAATTTCTCCATCGAAATTTCATTAGAGCCAGACGGTTGGTCTAATTGGCCAGATTATATCGAATTCAATCCTTCTCCAGGTCAAAGTGAATTTACATTGGAAGGTTCTGCAAGTACAACAATAGAGATACGAGTTGATATATTGGAAAACCTTTCAGAACTTGGTTTGACGAATGGAAAAATGGAACTCGATTTGATACAAGGGCCTCTGGATTATACATCACCCGGTGATAAGCAATTGAAGCTTGAAATTTCATGGACATTGAAAGGCGAGGAGCCAGATGTAACTCCTGACTCCAACCCCGATAATACCGACCAAGCAACGACCAATGATGACGATGCTTCGAGTAATACTATGCTGTATATCGGAGGAGTTGGTGGAATAGCATTCCTGGGATTAGCAGTCTTCATAATTATTAGAATTAAAAATAGCGATGTTGAAGACTGGGAAGAAGACGATTTAGATATGGAGCCAGAATTAGAATCCGATAGAATCGCGAAACCACTTCCAATTGGACTTGCACTCGATGAATTCGACGATAAAACGATCGACGATGAAACTCCAGATAGGCCCGATATTATTGCGGACTTTGAGGAAGGGGATACTTACGTCGAAGAAGAATATGAAGAAGAGTATGTAGGAGAATCTGAAAATGCCACCGGCGAAGACACAGGAATCACAGTTGATGAGCATGGAACTGAATGGTACGAAGACGAATTAGGAGTCTGGTGGTATCGAGATGCTGGTAAAGATGATTGGTCTGAATTCGTGGAATGATTTTCGCAAGACCTTTGAATGAGTCAACCTGAGGCCGTCACATGGCAGACCAAGCAACCTACGACCTTGTATTGCACAAGGATGCTGATCCAAGGACTAGCGGTGTTGCAATTTGTGGGTTTTCAACAGTTGGCATGGTTGGTGTGATAGCAGCATCACATGTGATTAGCCAATTGAACTTAAAGCAGCAAGGAACCGTCCTAAATTCAGAATTTCCAGCCATGGCTTTAATCCATCACGAGGTCCCAAAACATCCAGTTAGAGTCTATCAAGGCGACAATGTTGGAGTATTTACCGCAGAGGTAAGATTTGGTCCGGAGAGGGATGTTCTTTTTGCAAATACAGTACTTGATTGGTTCACTAAAGGCGGATTCGATCAATTGATAGTTATCGATGGAGTTGCTCGTGAAAATATCGATGATAGAGACGGGGCACTTTATGGCGTAAGCTCATCAAAAGTGGGTCGTAGCCGATTAAAGAACGCAGACATAGAACCAGTCCGTCAAGGAATTGTTGCAGGTATTGCGGGCTACTTAATTGCAGAAGGGGACCGGCTGGGGCTAGACATCACAGCAATTATGGCTGATTGTAATCCAATGTATCCAGATGCAAGAGCAGCTGCCTTAGCAATAGAGGCGGTTAGTGAACTGACCGAAATCGAGATTCCACTTTCATCCCTATTAGAGGATGCTAGAAAGATAGAAGATAGTGTTAGGGAAGTATTCGAGAACTCTCAAACAATGCTTCCAGCGCCGGAAGATGAATCAGACCCATCATTTGGCTGATTTAGTAACATCTAGAACCGTTTGCCAATCTGCATCTGTTGCAAACATTGCTTCAGGCATATGGCATCTTGCCATTCTGAATCCAGCATCTTCTAAACCCGTCTTAATTTTCTTCATTGATGGAATTTGGCCAACCCCGGCAGCAATACCCAAATCATCTACAGCAACGAGCAAATGTTCCTGAGATAGTAATTCAGCTGATTCTGAAATATGGCGTACACTCCTCTGAATCTCTCTTTGGGAATGTTCGATATCGACCTCTCCCCAATCTTCAGGCAAATCACCATCTCTACCCGCACATAATTCAATTGCCTTTTCCACAGTAATTCTGCCTGCGATTTCAGCATCAAATATTGGGCCAGTCCACATTGGCCCAGAAAACTCACCTTCAGACTGAGGGGCGAAGTGATAAGGTTCAGAGCGAATCCGATAACCTATATTTTGATTCCAATTAGAAGCCTCTTCTTTCGAACGCTTTAGAAGAACAGTCACGCGAACATGATGGCCATCAAATAGCGAAAGAATTGGATGAATTGATTTGTCATGCATTGCAGCAACTCTTGCTATTGTCCCGAGTAAAATCCTCGTAGCATCATCATGCATATACGAATCAGTAATTCCTACTGAGCCATATCTGCGTGCAGCACTAGTTTTTGCAGAGCCGCATAATGCTGCAGTATCTGTGGCAGTAACTTCTAGAACACCGACTCTTGAAATCGCTTGAATTGCAGAATCAAGAAATCCAACAGGTGAACCGAATGGATCTAAATCTATCCACTGGAATGGTGCTTGAACCATCAACCTTGTAGCATCACCTTCAATCCAATGAATGCCACCTTCAACAACCCCTTCTTGTTCTCTAGAGAACCTACTTGGTTCTGGAACCCATTGTAGATTATCTCCGACCGGATGTCTACGATGAGACTCTCTTGCCCAGGCAAGCGCATCCGAATCTAAGTCATTAGCAGTAATTCTCAATCGGTCTTGAGACGGAATTTCCTTTCTCCACCGACGGGGCCTAACTCCTGTAGCACATAGTGCATCTAATGCACGAATAATTTTGCCCTCGGGAACTAACCAACCATTTTCCAAAGCATCTGCTAAAAGCATCACTGAACGTGTACGCGCAGGCGCCATTGCGGGATTGAGAAAACCTTCTCCGGTTTTTGCAGCAGGACCTCTTGGCATATGTGAGGGTCGTAACTGATGGTTTCGAAGGTGAACCGAAGTTCTACCTTCTAGCCAAATATGTCCTGGCCACCCTTCAGGTTGCATAATTTATCCTCAATAATGTTCGAACAGAATCTCTGGGTTAACGTGAGTTACTTTGTGCCCATTATCTACAACAGTTCCAATGATTGCGCATCCATTCATTCTCTCTGATAGCCAAGAGCAAACAGATTCAGCTACTTCAGAATCAACAGCAATAATCATCCCACAACCCATATTGAATGTACGATGCATTTCTCTATCTGAAACATTTCCTTGCTGTTGAATCCACTTGAATTCTGGTAATATTGGCAATGGGTTTGCAATGTGCCACCCCAATGAATCATGTAGGCGAAGAAGATTGGAAAGTCCCCCTCCAGTTACATGGCAGATACCATGGATTTTGGAAGTATTACAAGGCCCTTCTTGGATTAGGTCAACCACAGGATCACAGTAAATTCTAGTGGGATTAAGGAAAACTTCTCCGAGTGTAATTGAGCCTTGATTAAATCGCTCAATACGCCCTTCATCTAAATCGAACGGAGCCGCATCTTCCCAAGACGCTCCACAATGAGACACTACATTGCGAACCAGAGAGTACCCATTAGAGTGAACTCCTGATGAAGGCATACCGATTAGGACATCCCCTTCTTTGAGATTAGCTCCAGTAATTTCACTACCCTTTGCTAACCACCCAAGAGCGGTACCGGATAAGTCCAATTCTGTGACGATTCCAGGTAAACTTGCAGTTTCACCGCCAGCAAGCGTAACTCTTGCTCGCCTACATGCTTCTGCTAGACTCGCTCCTAGAGCGGCATGAACCTCAGGGTCGGGCTTTGGAACTGCTATGTAATCTACGAAAGCGATTGGCTCAGCTCCAACGCATAACAAATCATTGACATTCATCGCCATACAATCAATACCGACTCCTGCCCATTGGTTAAGTTTGGTAGCAATCGATAATTTGGAACCAACTCCATCAGTTGCTAACGCCAGATAATTATCCCCGAATTCAACAAGTCCGCCAAATCCACCAGGCAAATCCACTGGCGCTCCAGGGCTGCCAGGTTTCCTTACAGACCGTGATAATGCGCCTACTAGGGCACCAACAGCACTACCTTCAAGATCGATGTCGACACCACTGCCGGCGTAATCAAGGCCTTCTGCCATACCACTTGCCACCCGCGCCACTCTCATCATGATGTCGATTGAATCTTCGAAGCCATCCAGGGAAGTGAAAGGTCCAATCTGTGGTCAATTCCACTATGTGTTCCCGGGAATTCTTCCCACTCATGGCCAATATCTAATTCCATCATTCGGTTGTGAAGTTGTCGCAAACCATATTGGATATTGTATTGGTCTGAATCGCCAACGTCAATCCAGCAAGAAGGAAGATTTTGGTGATCTTCGATCATGTTTAGAGGGTCCCATGATTTCCACTCAGACCATTTATCATCATCAAATATACAATTTTCGTCGGTTGGAAGAGTTCCATCGCTGTAAGTAGCAGCCATAGCCAGAATCATCAATGTGTGAAAATCAGCACTTCGTAACGAATTGCTATTTTTGACATATGAGAGAAAACCATCAACCCCGCCATGAGGCTTAATTTGTGTAAGAGTATTTGGCAATTCAATACCATATAGGATTTCAAAACCACAATCTCCGGAATGACATGCTACTGCAGCCCAACAATCGTCCAACATACCTCGAACTAAGGCGCCATAGCCACCACTAGATTTTCCAACCAGTCCAAACCCACTGACATCATATCGCGAACTAATTTCATTCCGTAGGTCAGTGTTCAACCATGTCCCCCAATCGCCAACGATTGCAGAATCAACAAATTGGTTGCCTCCAAGCGAAGTGAAGGTATCTGGCATAACGAGTATCGATGGTTCCATTAAACCGTCTTTTACCAGTCGTTCATGCCTCTGCGGTAGCGTTTCCCCAAAAGCCTTCCAATTAGCACGAGCAAAACCGGTTCCAGTAAATGGTGCAAGGTAGATAATACAAGGTAATTTACCAGTTGCATTAGGTGGAATATGTACCATGACTTCCCGTTCTAAGGGGTCTCCGATTTGATTTTCTAGATTTAGAGAAGAAAACGAGAATCTTTCGATTTTTCCTCTGATGGGTTCAAAAGAGTGGGCGGGCATGAACCTGCGATGGGCTTCATAGAAATGTGCTTGGCGGTGTTCCAATGGAAGCCAGTGGAGGTTATGTGATGCGATTAGATTCCAGTGGAAATGAAGGGGAAGAAAAGTACAGACTCAATCATTATAGAGGGTCGACAACGGCTCAAGGTGTCTGGTTGGGGAGATTACTATGACAATTCAAGAATTTGACCTACCTGCAAGATGGCGCTCACTACTTCTTGACAATTACAGTGAATCTATTCACAATTTGGAAGTATCATGGCCAGATGTTCAATCACTAGAAATCTCATACCGAGACATCGAATCTTTTGATCCGGATTTTGCTCTTTCGATAGTCGAAGAGCCTGAAAACAACACGCAGGCAGCAAACCAGGCACTAGGCTTACTGCTTTCCGAATTGGGTTCTCCGCGTATAGTCGCATTTGTCCGAATAATTGAACTACCTTCAGATTCTCATCGAACAGTTCGTCAACTTCGAAGCGAAGATTTGGGTTCGATGATTTCAGTGGATGCCATTGCAACCAAAATCGGTAGTGTACTTCCGAGAACTTATGAAGGCTCATTTGTTTGTGTGGCGTGTGGACATTCAACTAGAGTTAGCCAACCTAACGAGCAAGAATTGATTGAACCGATTGAATGTTTTGAAATTGAAGGTGGGTGCGGTAGGCGTAAAGGACAAACTAGATTCGTTCAGAGGGTCGAAGACTCAATTTTAATCAACACACAATTCATTGAATTACAAGAGCCACCAGAAAATTTGCGAGGAGGCGTACAACCTGAAAGGATTCTCTGTATTACAGAGCATGATTTAGCAGGCCAACTAAATCCTGGTGACCGAGTTACAGTCAATGGGATGTTATTTGTACGGTCACAACGCAAATCAGGAAAAGAAACTCCAATTTTTGATATATTTTTGAGAATCCATAGTATTCAGAGAGAAAATATTCCTTTGGAAGAAATCCAAATTTCTGAAGAAGATGAACACGAAATCAAAGAACTCGCACGCCGCGACGACATTCATGAATTGTTAACAAATTCAATAGCACCATCCATTTTTGGAATGAGTCGCCAGAAAGAATCGCTGATGTTACAACTTTTCGGAGGAGTTGCATCTAAGGCAAAAGATGGGACTAGACTGCGCGGGGATATCCACATCTTGCTCATGGGAGACCCCGGTGTCGCTAAATCTCAATTGTTGTCTTACATGTCACAAATTTCACCCCGTGGCCGTTTCACATCTGGAATGTCAGCCTCTGCCGCTGGATTAACTGCAGCTGCCGTTCAGGATGCAGCCGCAGATGGCCGTTGGACCTTAGAGGCAGGTGCACTTGCTTTAGCCGACCTTGGATTAGCTGCTATTGACGAATTCGATAAGATGAATGAAAACGATCGCTCTTCAATGCACGAGGCCATGGAGCAACAGAGAATCTCAATATCGAAAGCAGGAATCAATGCAACACTCTCTACCCGCTGCGCAATTCTAGCCGCAGCAAACCCCAAAGCAGGGAGATTCCAATCTGTTTCCGAGGTGCCATTTACCCAACAAATCAATCTCAAGCCGGCATTGATTTCACGATTTGATGTAATTTGGTTACTAACCGATCAACCTGCTGAAGACCATGATACAAGAATTGCAAACCACATCATGAATAATCGAGCGGATTCAACTCCTGAGATATTAATCGACCAAGGCAGCGCAGTCGACCCTACAAAAACAGCGGCATTTGAAGGGTTCAATAAAAAAGAAGGAATTGTAAATCGTGATTTAATTAGAAAGTACATTGCATTAGCCAAACGCACAATCCACCCACAACTAACATCAGATGCGCAAAATGCACTTAGAGAATACTATGTTGAAACTAGAAGAAAAGGTGGAGAGTCATTCGATTCGATTGCAATTTCTGCAAGAGCAATTGAAGGTCTTTACCGATTAGCTCAAGCTTCAGCAAGGGTGCGTTTATCAGAAGAAGCAACTATTGAGGATGCAGAACGTTCAATCCGTCTTACAAAATTATGGCGGCATGAATTGATGGGTGAAAATTTTGACGAAACAACTCTTCAATCCGGAAAGAAAGCGACAGCCCGAAATCGTGAGCGAGCAATTCTTGAAATCGTTCGAAGATTACATGTTGAAACTGGAGAAATAGTGTCTCTGAACGATGTTTTGACCGAAGCAGGCCGTAGTGACATCAGTAGAGATGTTGCAGAGGACCTAATCGACGCGCTGTGCAGAGATGGAAGACTCATGCGGCCCGGCGGATATGAGACTCTACAGCCAGTCTGAAACGATGCGCTCATATTGAGGAGTCAACACAGGTGGTAACATGGAACCGGAAGGTAATGTGGCAACCCCTGCATCACTGGATCCTGAAAATCTTGGTTTCATGTGCGGAATCGAGGTTCATCAGCAATTGGCGACTGGCAAACTACACTCGCGCCAACCAGGCGAACTTCATGATGTAACAATAGACACCCTTCCAAAAAACTGGCCCAAATACAACCGCCGCCTCCGCTCAGCTAGCGGCGAAGGCGGAGCAATAGATGTTGCAGCTAGATTTGAAGCGCGTCGAAATCGCTCATTCGTATATTGTCAATCACCTAATGCTGGTTTAATTGAACTTGATGAACAACCACCATTAATCCATGATAAGGATGCATTAGATATCTCGCTAACGGTTTCTGGAATGATTGGGGCGCATCCTGTACCACTTCTACAAACCATGCGTAAGACCGTAGTAGACGGCTCAAATACAAGTGGTTTTCAGCGCACTACACTAGTAGCCACAGATGGGGTATTGGAGACGGAGGGAGGCCCTGTTGGAATCGATGTACTTTGTTTAGAAGAAGACAGTGCTCGCAAGTTGGATAACGAACTAACTCCGGATGGTGAAATAGTAACTTGGAATTTGGATAGGCTCGGCATTCCATTAATTGAAATCGCAACTGCGCCAGATGTAAAAACTCCAGACCACGCAAAACAAACTTCGATTGCATTGGGTAGAACACTTCGAGACACACGCCGAGTAAGAAGGGGACTGGGAAGTATTCGACAGGACCTCAACGTCTCAATAATGTGTGGCGATAGAGTTGAAATCAAAGGGTGCCAAGATCTAGATTGGATTCCCAAAATCATCCGTTGTGAAATGGCTAGGCAACTTCATTTTTACCGTCTTGCTAATCAATTGAGAGCAGCACACGGACTTCCCGTTTTATCGCCAGATAGGCGAGTAGAATCTCCAAATGTTACAGATGAAGTTTCACAGATACTAGGGTTAGAGTTAATCGATGTTAGTGATGCTTTCACAAGTTGTGATTCAAAAATGGTAAAATCAGGTTTAGAATCCAAATCAATAATGCTGGCTTTACCTTTACCAGGGTTTAATGGTTTGATAGGAGTCAAAGAATTTGATGAAGACGGAGCCCAGTTGCCTCGTTTAGGAAGAGAACTTGCAGGTGCAGCAAAACTTGCAGGTGTTGCAGGAGTATTCCATTCTGATGAACTCCCGGCATATGGAATCGAGCAAGAATTTGTCGATGCTGCAAGAGAGTGCCTCAATGGGGTAGATGCCTTTGTACTGTGCCTAGCGCCTAGGTGGCAAGCCGAACTCGCTCTAGAAAGCGTCCTCAATAGGGCAAGAATGGCGTTTGAGAGAATCTCACAAGAAGTTCGAAATGTAGTAATCAAAAAAGGATCTCCAGAGGACGGGACTACAACTCCAATGCGCCCACTACCGGGCGGTGCTAGGATGTACCCTGAAACGGATATCCCTCCCTACTCAATTACTTCTCAGCATTGGGAGAAAGTCATCAACAACCTTCCGATGACACAATCTGAAAGATTGGAAAGACTTGGAACCTTTTCAATTAGTGAAGACCAAATGAAACAGCTTCTATCCAGAGAATTGGACGATTATTTCGTCGCCCATAATAGCGGCCTTCCGGCAAAAGCTTGGGCTACCATGCTTTTGGAGAACAACGGAGAAATCGGACTGATGGCCTTAGTACTCGCTGCAAAAGAAGCAGGACACGTTACAAGAGAAGGAATGTCTACTCTGATGGAAGAATTTGCAGGCGAAAATCCAAGCATGGACCAACTCGCTAACAAAGCAGAAGAACTGGGAATAAAGCCTGCTGATTCAGGAGACCTACTCGCTATTGTTGAGAAGGTTGTAGAAAGCAGAATTGATTTTGTAAAGGAGCGAGGCATGGGTGCTTTGGGACCATTGATGGGTTTGGTAATGAAAGAATGCGGCGGTGTCGCTGATGGTAAACAGGTAAGTGCACTATTACGCGAAGTTATTCAGAGGCATTCCTGATGAAACGTTGTATCGTTTTGGTCGGACTACTATTCTGTCTGCTCATCCCACCTTCTTCAGGTTCTGTAGAAAATGATTCTTCTTGGGAAGTAGATTTAGAAAACGGCTTCATCTCTACTAAGCCGATTATTGTTGAAGATCAAGTAATTGTTAGAACATCCGGATTTTGGACAGAGGAAGATAGGCCGCATGTTTATTCATACAATTTACACGAAGGAACGTTGAATTGGAAGTATCGCAGCAATACTTCTACTCAACACGACTTGAGCCCACTACTTCATGTCAAAGCAGGCGCAGGGGATTGTGGGAATTGGAGTGAAATGATTTTAGTTGGATGGACCGATGGTAGAGTCACAGCTTTGGACATTACAGATGGTTCGTTGATTTGGATTGCACAAACAGAAGTAATTACCTGGGGTATTACTGGTGCTATGTCATTGGATTCTGATTTAGTTGTAGTTCCTACTCGCAAAGGGCTGTCCACCTTCTGTCTTGATGATGGCGAACTTGAATTGAGAGTAGACCTACCTCAACTAGGTTGGAGGAATGGAGTTTCTGTCAGCGAAGAACACTATCTTCTTGGGAATGAAGAAGGCATTCTCAATATAATTTCCAAACAAGGCACGGTAAGCAATATTACTATTGGGGAAGGAAAAATCAGACACGCCCCAATTGAAACTAATCACGGAGTAATAACCCACCTTCAAACACCAAATGGCTCAGAAATCTATGTAGGTAATACATTATTATCTGGAGAAGGATATTCCTCAGCAATCCCGTTGAAAGTTGGACAGAAGGTATTTTTTGCAACTAGTTCTCATCTCATTTCTATAAATTGTGAAACAAATTGTTCGATAGAGGGGCGAACTAATTATCATACTAACGGCGAGATAACAATGCAGTTAGATGGACAAATATGGTTTCCAAATAACACTCCTAGCGGCGGCTGGGGAATAGGCTATCCCGGTTCTGAAGTTACTACATTCCATACCCTTCATGACACATATACAACGGCAGGCCCAGGCTTTGGAACTAGTGGTGAATTAGCACTTGGAAACGACAATGGAGTGCTGATGGTATTTTTGCCCGACCTCATCACAAAGGACTCGGATTCTGAAAAATCAAAATCGTATTTTCAAGAATCCTTGATTATATTTCTATGTTTAACCATGTTCTTCTTTCAAATAAAGAAGAATAACAAAATGGCAACTAAGGTCGGCTTACTACTTCTCCTTGCAATTATGATTTTTATATTGCCAGATGTATCCAACACATGGTCAAAAGAAGTTGATACACTAAATGACTCAAAAGAGGACTGGGATGCTTCTTGGCCAGATGAATGGCAGGGTACACAGGTTATTGTATTCGAATTACCAGATGGCGAATTAGCCCTTGGTGGATTTAGTGGCTATGAAAATGTCGAGGAATTCACCGATATAGCCGCAGCTGAATTGGACATTTCGATATCTAAGGAGTCATATGATTTTGGCACATGGGTGACTGCTTTTGATGGTCATGATGAAGAGGGTTGGGAGTTTACAATTGATGGTAAAAGATCCTCGGTAGGAATTTCTCAAGCAGAACTAGGAGAAGACAGCGTTGTACGTTGGTCATTAGCGTGAAGTTCAAGTCTCGAGTCCTCTACCGCTGTTCATGGCACTAACAGACGGAGTCCACGGTCCAACCCTCTCTCCTGTCGAATCCCTTGTAGTCAACATGGTTTTGATAACCATTTCATTCTTCCTTTTGTGTAGACCAGCACACTCTGCAAAGAGAGAAATCTTAGTTCTAACGAGCATCACGACAGCAGCAGCAGCAAGTCGAATTCTACTAGAACCATTTCCAAATGTTCAACCACTAACCGTGATGTGTTTGGTAATGGGAGCGACCCTTGGCGCCCGTCGTGGAATGGCATTTGCAGTGATGGCAACTATGATTTCAAATCTAGTATTATCTCATGGCTGGTGGACATTATTCCAGGCTAGCGGATGGGCAGCAATCGCATTTGCAGGGTCGCGTCTTGGTTTGGCATTCCAGAATGAAATCGTGATGAAGCGCCTTGTAATCTCAGCAATATTCGCTTCTGTAATGTTTGACTGGTGGGTCTCACTATCTATCTTTACAAGTGGGATGACCATTTCTGAATTCGGCATATATCTTCTGAACGGATTACCATTTGATGCAATGCACGTTATTGCTAGCGTGGTTAGTGCAGTTTGGATAGCTCCTTGGCTTGCGAACTTAGTCTTCGAAGAGACTTCTCATATCGACGAGATACAACCACTTGGTGAGACTGATGTCATCTCCGCTTGATGAGGTCACAATGGTCCTAGTGACCCGGGACGATCTCAAACTATCCAAAGGTAAGTTAGCCGCACAGTGTGCACATGCAGCGGTTGATTGTGCTATGAAGGCTAAGAAGAAAGCAGCGCGTTTGTATGAACGCTGGAACTTGGTCGGAGCACGTAAGATTGTTCTACGGGCTGATGATGAATCACATCTACGCCAATTGTATGCCAAGGCTCTCGAAGGGAGTTTAATCTGCTCACTAATCAAGGACGCAGGGCATACTGAAATCCCCCCGGGGACAGTGACCGTTCTAGGAATTGGCCCTTCTCCGCGTTTAGCAGTTGATGCAATCACTGGCGACCTGAAACTGCTTTGAGTGAAAGCGGTGTGGACCAACCATGCGCGAGTACCCTTCCGACCGTGTTGATGTGCGCAGTGACACAGTCACACAGCCTACTGCGGCAATGCGTGCAATCATGGAAAAGGCAGAGGTAGGGGACGATGTTCTTGGAGATGACCCTACGGTTAACGAACTTCAAAACCGCTTGGCCAAGATGTTTGGCAAAGAAGCAGCCCTATTCGTTGCAAGCGGTACAATGTCTAATGCAATCGCTTTGAGGACCCACACCGTTCCTGGCGATGAAATCGTATGTGACAAAACCGCTCATATTTACAAATACGAAGGTGGCGGTTATGCTGCACTTTGCGGAGCATCAATTTCTCTTGTTCAAGGCGAAGGCGGCTTGATGACCGCAGCCCAGGTAAAATCTGCAATTCGTAAGGCAGAGGGGTCAGGGTCACATTATCCAAATGGTACCCTCGTTTGTGTAGAGAACACATCTAATCTCGGAGGTGGCGCTTGTTATACTCAAGAAGCACTTGATGAGATTGCAGCAGTAGCAAAAGCAAACGGCTGTGCAACTCACATTGACGGTGCTAGAATCTTCAACGCAGCAATCACAACAGGTGTAGATGTGGCACGAATGTGCCGTGATTATGATTCGGTCTCAATCTGCCTTTCCAAAGGTCTTGGCGCCCCAGTTGGATCTGTCCTCGTCGGCTCTCGAGAATTCATCAACAAAGCACACCGCTGGCGCAAGATGTTTGGTGGTGGATGGAGGCAAGCAGGGATTCTTGCAGCAGCAGGAATCTATACCCTAGACCATCACATCGACAGGCTAGCAGAAGACCATATTCGGGCAAGAAAGGTAGCAGAAGCGATTAACGCCATGGATAATTTCAGCGTCGATATGGATGCTGTCCAATCAAACTTAGTTTATGTCAATTGTAACATTCCAGCAGCAGATGTAGTGGCATCACTGGCCGAACATGGAATCGATATGTTTGACCTACCTTACAACAGAGTTAGAGTAGCAATTCATCTGCATATTACCGATGAAGATGTCGAGCGAATCATTGCTGCTTTCGCTGCACAGTGAATGCTGCAACCATCACCACAGATAGTACTGCAATCAAACTGAGACTAGGAAGGCCGCCATCATTTTGGTTATCGGATTTAACTGGAATTGGTGGCTGGCTATTGTTTTCTTCAACCGAATCAGGTAGTACGATTTGATGAATAAGATGCAACTGTAAATCATCGCCATCATGTGCTGCAGGTAAATCGATTACCATTGCCCCAGAAGAATTATTTCCAAGTGAAAATAGTGCTTTAACGACATGAGGATAATTCTCTACTCCGTTACTACCATCGGGGAAGTTTGCGAACCTCTCAGTAATCCAAAGCATGTGTACCAATTCACCATCTTCGGGAATGATGCTTTCATCAAATTGCAGATTCCAGGTAAATACTCCTGAATCATTATTCCAACCCATGGAAGAAACACCGGCACCTAGTTCTAAATCCATAGCGGCTAAAGCAGTGTAATCCTCTTCAAGTGAATCGCCTTCAGCGACGCTTCCAATTTGCTTCATGCTACCATTGAATACCACAGTTGGGGCAACTCCTCCATCGTATCTATCGTCCCAGCGAGCCTCTCCTTCAGCTGTTCCCCACGGGTCTTCACTATCTTGGTCACGGTGAAAATGGAACTGTTGGATATTTACACTATTATTTTCCACATCGTCTAAAGCATGTTCAACATAGACGCAATTAGCACACCAAGTGGCAGTATAGTACTCTACAACGGCAGGTAAATCTGCGAGACTAGAAGTCGCGTTACCAGTTGTATTTGCATCTAGAGTTAGGCCGCCAAATGTAAAACCCACATCTTCCAGCTTTTCCGCAGTACCGCCCTGCGCCGATGGAATTGATGCGAGTCCAAGGACTAATGCAATCAGTATAACTCGGCTTCGCATGACTAATGGTAAATTTACTCTTGTTTTCAATAGTTCCGATAATAGTGTAAGGCGTGGGTTCAAGAACTACCGCCGCCGAGGATAGATGACTGAGGAGGTTTGCCGATGGTAATTAGTGAATTGAAAGTAACCTCTGGCATCTCAATGGAAGCAACACCGTCCGGTAAATCACTTCCCGATTGGCTAATGGCGGCATTGCTAGAAGGACGCCGCCTGATGATAATTCACCCAAGTGAAGCTGCTCGAAGCCAAGTGATAGAGGAAATACATTCTCACAGCAAAGGGGCCGCTGTTGATACTACCCATCATTTAACTCTAAAGAGACTTAATGGAATTCTCCACTTAGACCTCAGGCTTCCTCGAGTTTTGAATGATGACGGAATATTATTTGAAAAAACTCATCGAGCCTTAGCCGCAGTTGCCACTGATTTCGGATTCCCCTTACTACAACCACACCCTACGCACCGTTGGTCCCGCTCTCGTACCAAACGCCTTCTGAATCTGCACAAAGAATTGGCAACTTTAGAAAATCCATGGAATTGGGACCAAGATCCCGGTGCAAAGACCTGTGATGAAATCATTCAACAATTAGAGGTAGAGGATAATGCAACTCACCCAGCCCGCTTAGAGAGAGTTGTGTTTAACCGGCTGAAAACATCGACAGAACCCCCATTCACTATTTCTGATGTTGAAGGAATAATAATGCTAGATCATCCACCCTGCCTCAACGAAATTCAATTGAAAATACTTGAAGAAATATCACGATTTACTGGAGTGCACCAACTGGTTAACCCTGGGTCGCACCGACTTGGATATCACGGAGAATATATCCTAGACATACCGCCATGCAGGAAGAATGATGATTTGCCAAATTGGGTTCCTATCCATGATGTATGGCAATCCAAAGACGAAACACATTGGAGTTCACTTATTGGAGATGAAAGGGGCACTAGTGTCCATGAAGTGTTCTGTGAAGTAAATTCTAGAGTACATCTCGCTTTGATTAGTTTACTTGATGATGTAGAAACCGAAACCCTAGTTATTTGTGGAGACCCCGATAATCTACAAGACAAACTCTTAGACTATTCTGAATCCATTGGACATAAATTCGCGAAGCCGTCATCGCTTGCGATAAAGAGTGGTGCAGTTAGCCGAATACTCGCATTAGTCAATCTTTCAAGGGGCGAAGATGCTTGGTCACTAAACAGATTGAAAGATTTATGGAACCAAACAAGTTTGCCTATGAAATGGCCACTATTTTGGAATCTAAAGCACCCGACTGAACAAAAATGGCACCCCCGCCTCCACCCAAAAGTGCTAGAAGAAATAGCCCGAAGTTTTCACCTTCTTGGGGGCCAAGGGGCACTCTCGAGATGGCTTGCGATTCTATCGCAAGCAACACCACGCCCAGGTACAGACCTAAAACGCGGCGGGCAAGAATTAGAAGAAACATTGTGGTGGATTTCATGTTTGGCAAAATGGCAAACACCGCTGCTTCCGGAATTGGATAAAAAGGCCCTAGCAGAACCACTTATTGGATGTACATCTCACGAAACCCTCCCCTTACCAGAAACCCCCGGCGATGTCATTTCTTGGTATAATTCATGCTTGGAGCAGATAGATTGGAACAAACTAAAATCTCAAGATTCAGTACAATCCAATACACTCCCCGGTATCCAAAATCTAACGTCAGCTCTTGGTATTCTATTGAAGGAAAATATTGAAATTAAAGTTGAAGAGTTCAGCGATATTCTAAAGAATTTAGCACAAAACACAGAGATACCTCCAATCAGAGGAAGCGATAAAGGGCTCACTATTCTATCTCCGTCGCAAGCCTACGGAGTTGAAGCCGAAACTATAATCCTCTGTGGAATTGATGCACAATCTTGGTCAATGAAAACCCCCCAAATACCCTGGCTAGATGATTCAAGCCGATTACAATTAGGACTTCATAAACCAGACGAACCACTAAGAATGGGAAGACATCACTTGCGCCACATTCTTAATTCTGCAAAAACCGTCATAATAATCAATTCTAGCATAGAAGAGGGTACTGAGTTGGCGGGGCCCTTAGATGAATGGTACAGTGATTTGTCTCAAAGTGGTAATAAAATTCTCGACCATCTCCCCTCATTTATACCACATTCGTCATGGGACCCAAAAACACCGAATCGCAATTGGGCATATGCAACCGTAAAAGGCAACAATCGCCTACTTCATCAAGTTAGTAGTATGGAAATAATCGGTAGTAAAGTTCGTACCCATCGTAATGGAGTTCTAGCCAGAGATGCCAAGCAACGAGCGGGACTTGCAACCATTGAAAACCGTCAGCCAGAAATTTCTCCATTGAATATTAACGGAATCATTACGACTGCTGAAAGGGAATTATTGCACGACCAATCTTTACGCGCCGACTTAGGCCAAACACTAGCAAAAGATGAGATTCGCCAATTCAAGAACCGTAGCAAAGTAATTCGTCCGGAAAACATCTCATTAATACCAACTAAAACAATGATCAAGAATGGCTTATCTGGGCGCGAAGAAAAAGAATGGCCCCATCTTGGAAAGCGAACAAGTGCTAAGGATAAGCCTCCAAAATTCACCCTACCAATCGATTTCCGCCCTCTTATTCCTATCTCAACCGGACTAAAGGAATTAGATTCTTTCACAGGACGAAGTGAAATCAAACTTACAAATATGCCCGAGGTTTGGTCGCAATCAAAACTTCAGAAATGGTTGAATTGCCCCCGTCAAGCATTCTATGATGGTCATATGTATCTGGGCCAGCCCGAAAAACTGGAAGAAGATATTGCTAATGTGACTCGAGGAAATATAATTCATCTAATCGAAGAAGCCCTTCTTCGCCATCATGGCTTAGTAGAGGATAAAATTTCGACAGATGCCAAACCATTGCATAAGGGCAAATTGAGCAATAGCGATACAGCATGGCAAGTCGCTCTCAGTGAACTTGAACAATTGGCCCCTTGGATGAAAAGGCGAGACGGAATTTCTGCTCATAGGTGCCGTGATCTTATCGGAGTCGAACCAGAAACATGGCTCAAATGGGTAGAACACAAGGAACAAATTCCTATTGGCGGAAGAATCGGAAGAATGATAATTTCTGATTTTGGTTTAATCGATGCAGCCCCTATTGCTAGCGAATGGAAATTAGGCACAAACGCCACACTATCGGTAGAAATCGGCCTCGATAGTAAGAAACAAAAATTCAGCATAAAGGGACTTGCCGATAGAGTAGACCAAGTTCTAGTGAAGCCTGAATTACTTAATCCTAAAGCAGCCGAAGTAATTCCATTAGATTTCGAATTAAAAAATCCGCCATCTGCCAAGAGATTTGTCGTAATCAGAGATATCAAATCTCGAGATGGCTCAAAAGATAATAACGACGACGAACGTCACAAAAAAGCAATTTTTGAAGAGTTACAACTCGCCCTCTATGCGCGTGCTTGGGAAGTAGCAAATCCCGGGGATAGAGTGATTGGAGTGGGGGCGACTCAAGTAGGGCTCGAAACTCAAGCTCACATTGAATTAGACCCCGAATTTGTAGAGCATTGTTCTACTCTAAAGATTGGAGAAATAAGTACGTTTACACATACCCAATACCGTTTGCCCGATGAAAAACCGGGTGAAATAAAATCGAATGCTTTCAGGGCTTGGATGCGAGAAAGAATAACCACGGCACTTCGTGTCATTAGCAATGCAAAATTAGGAAGAATCGACCCGCAACCATCGGGAAGTTGCTCTTTTTGTAAAATTAGTGATGCTTGCCCTAGCAAACAGGAGAGTGGATGGTAATGGAATTAAATCGTTCACAACGTTTGGGGTTAGATATCGATAGGCACATCGCTCTAGACGCTGGGGCGGGTACTGGAAAAACCACTGTTATGGCACATAGGTATGTCCAACATTTACTTTCGAGTCAGCAGAGAGCGACCCTTTTGCTTCCAACCCCACCCCGCACATCAATTAGCGGAATTGGGAAAATTAGATGCCCAAGCAAAGATCGTACATCATTACCTGAATGGCCGGGGCTACTTCCTACTGAAACAGTAGCCATCACATTCACTAGGAAAGCTGCAGCCGAACTCAAAGGGCGAATTCGCCGACTTATCGCTAAACTTCGTTCGACCTCTCCTGCTAAAGGCGACACTGAAGGTATCTATGACCCTCGCTTGCGTAGCCAAGGCGACGTAGCAATGCTCCTTTCTCTTGTGGACGACGCTCCAATTTCGACAATTGATTCCTTCCTCTCGTCTGTTGTATCTCCTTGGATTGGTTTGGTTTGCGATGACCCTGCAATGGAACAAATTGACGAACATTCTTCAGCATTATTACGAGAGGAATCTATTCGAATAGCGTGGAGGCTACAACACGGAATACATGGAATAGAGGTTGGAATGCAGGGCGACATTGAATCATTCCTACAAGCAAGAGATCGCCTCTCGATACTGTTGGGAGGCCAATTTTCAGCATCCGAATTAGTCCAAGTTATGATGAAGCGTTCATTATTCGTCGAAGAAGCACGCAGAAAAATTGGATTCAAAGGAACTTCGATTGATATATCCATATTTGATAGATTGTTTATCGAGCCAGTCGAGGATATCATTGACGCTTGGTATCTCAGTTTCAGAACTGCAATTGATGCATGGAAGGAAGCATGGCTTGAGAGAGGAGCCGCTTTCGCCGATGATGCACCATCAGGAATGACGCGCTTTCGTTATGTCCAATATTTATGTGACCAACCAGCAACTACTCGGATGGAGAAATTACAATGGGCTTACCTTGCATCTCTTTCAATAGCAACAGAAGGCAATCTCGGTAATATTGATTGCAAACCACTTACCCATGCACGACTTCCAAATTCTGGGGGTTGGCCCGGAGGTATTTTCAAGCCAGGAGATACCGTACTTGCTGATGCAATAGAATCTATCATAATTGAAAAGGCAAAAGAAAAAGCAACTAATGTAAGAGAGTTAATGGCGAATTCGGGTGCGTTATTAATCAGACAACTTGGCAAGGCATCGTTTTTACTGAACCCTTTGTTTGAAGATCCCACCCCGATTCCCGATACAGATATGCAACGCATACGCTTAGATATCGACATTCCCCAAATACCGCCGAGTAAAAACATGAGGTTAACAAGCGAGTTAGAGTTACAAGTAATTCAAGATTTATTTACAGTTCATGAAGGTGTTCGACAAATACAATCACGTCTGAAATCTCAAGCTGGGGTTAAGGACTACGACGATACGCTTCGATTGGCTGAAGACTTACTATTGACGCGCTGCCCATCGGTTTGTCGCACTTGGTATCCCACTCCGGTAATCGAAGCATTGGATTCTTTGGGGGAAGAACCTTGGTTGGATGAACATTTGTCTAAAGCAATTATTGCAAGCAAAAGCAATCAAGAAGTACATGATGATTTGATGCGCCGTATAGATATTGTAAGAGAATTGAGGAGGCAATACCGTGCATTCATTATAGACGAATATCAAGATACAAACCCTCAACATTTCCGTTTACTATCAAGGCTATGGGGGCGTAGAAAAATATCAAAGGAAGACCCAAGACCACCTGCTTCAGATTGGGACCCCACTATCTGTATCGTGGGAGATATGAAACAGTCAATATATCGTTTCCGCCAGGCAGAGGTTACAGTAATGCGAACTTCAGTTGAAGCGATACGAAGAATGAATCGCGAAGAGTTTGCCGCAGCAGACCCCCGAATCAAAGAGTTTTTGAAACCAAATAAAGCAAGAGACCCACGTGCAATGTCCGGAACCGGATTCACCACCGCAAGCATATTATCTACTGGTAAAAAGTTAGAAGAATGGAATCTATTTGGTCTCGCAGATGATGATAATGCAGTCGACACTCAATCGATTGAAAGGCGTAAAGAAGGACATATCGATATGCGTTCCAACCATAGAACATTACCCGGCCTCCTAAATGCAATGAATTCAATTTTCAATGATACATTCTCTGAACGGCATCATAGTTTACCAGGACCTTGGCACGCCGCTGCACAAGACTTGACGCCAAGTCGCGAATCTGATAAAAAGCCCGCACTAGAATGGATTCTTCCCACGAGGTTGAGTCTGAAAGACCGGCCCCAAGATATGAAAAAACCGATAAATCATTTTACAGATGAGGATTCAGAAGATAGAGAGTTAGCTGCAGATTTGATGGCAAAAAGGATAGCATCATTGCTAAATGGCGGCCGTGTTAGAATTAAGGATACTACTGACGATAAGTGGTTAGATGTGAAAGAGAATCGAGAAGGGATTCTGCCCCAAGATATTTTGATATTAGTTTCAGCAAGAAGTAGAATCCCAACAATCATGAAAGCGTTAGAGGACCATGGGATTCCGGTAGTCGCTGATAAGCAGGGATATCTAATGCAACGGCCTGTAGTTAGGCCGTTAATGGCCCTCCTCAGATTATTGATTTCACCTCGTGACAGGGGAGCGGCTCTGGCTGTTGGGCGTTCAGTATTTGTTGGCCTAGAAGATAAGTCACTTATCGCCACTCTTACGCCAAAAGTTTCAGCGGATAAATACGGTAATCAACTTCAATTGTTGATTAATTCGGCTCCAAATGAGGCAATAAAACAATTGCTTGTAAGGGTAAAACACCTTTCTGAAAACGGTGATTTCATGAGCTCGATAAAGACCATGATTGACCACTCTGATTTACTGTACGCTTACCCTCGAGAAGGAGACCGACAAGATGTTGAGAATTGGTTAACTCTGTATCAAAATCTTTCAGACAGTTTAGGGGCAGATCCTTCACTCATATATTCAAGAATGTGTGAAATTGGGGATTTAGGAAAAGATGCGCTTCAAAGCCAATCAGATGGAGCAGCAGGCGCTGTGCAGATTATGACTATCCATGGTTCAAAAGGCCTCGAAGCCCCTATTGTAATCGCATGGGATATTTTCAAAACAGGAACTAAAGATACCTCTGTCGATAGCGTCCTAGTTACTCCAGATATTATTGCAGGTAAAATCAACCCTTGGAAAGGGCACAAGGGTAACCCCGAAAGCGGGTTATACACTCTTGCAAAATTATTCGAGATTGCACAATCAGGAGCCGAGCGCAGACGCCAATTTTATGTTGCACTAACAAGGGCCAGAGACAGATTAATTCTGGTAGGTGGCCCTAAAGGCGTGAAAATGGCCAAGGACAATAAATCAATCGAGGTCAAACGAAGTGGAAGCATTCCAACACATGGAACAATGTTCCTAGACGGTCTGGCTCATTCAAGTATAGAAGCCGGCAACACAGATGGCGTATGGTCTAAGGGCGGTATCGACCAGACAGGAAAAACACTAAACCTCAAACCTGCAGATTTGTTCAAAGATTCTCAAATAATGGGGTTAAATTCGATATCGATTTTCCATCACCCTGATTGCTTTGATGATTCGACAAATTCATCCGTTCTTCAATCTTGGGAATTAAGATTAGAGAATGCTAAAAAATCACACTCAAAGCCTCCTGTAATCGAGCCACGAATTGCAAATTTCACAGTTTCTATGACTTCGCATGGATTAGATGTTGCAGATTCATGCAAGCGTCGTCATTGGTTATCTTCACAATTAAATTGGCGAGCAGAAAGGTTCGAACTACTTTCTGTCAATGAAGAAATTACAGAATGGCCATCTGCAACAGAATTCGGTTCTCTTTTCCACCGTCTTTTGGAAATTGGTTTACCAAACCCCGGTTCAGAAGCCGGAAATCTAGAGCAATTATGGATTCAAAAACAAGGAGACAAGTTAACAGATGAAGATACTGTTGAACAGGTTATGGCACAGTCTAGCATTACAGATGCAAAAATACTCGCAAAAACACGTTCTAGATTGTTACATCTTGGGCAATTAGCTCGTAACGGCGCCCTTGGCATACTTGCTTCTGGCAAGAGATTTGATGGCTACAAGGTCGAAGGATTACGAACCGAATTACCGTTTTATTTTACCATTGAAAATCATCCAAAAGATCGTTATCGGCATCAATGGACACCGAATGGCGCATATCCAAATGCTGTTATTGAAAAGATAACAGCTATTTTTGATGGCCGCGCAGACCTAGTATTGGCTCTCGTAGATGAATCAGGACAAGGTTGGCTACAAGTTGTTGATGCAAAAACAACAGGTTGCCTTAGTAAATTCAATGTAGAGGATTTAGAAAAAGGGCATCCTTTACAGAAAGTCACGGACCCTGAATCACCATTTGCAACAACTTCTTCAGAAGAAGACATTATTGCTGACCACCGTTTACAACTAGCACTTTACAGCCGTGCGTTGGAAATGGGGGAGTCTCTGAAACCCGAAAACGCACGTAGGAAGATTCTACCACCTGCAATACAAGTATCTGCTTCCGGCCGTATGATTCGAATGACCGATGATGATTACGAAAAGGCGAAAAAAGATCTTGATTCACTGGTCAAATGGATGGGAGAAACTGCTGCTATGGGCGAAGAATCCGAAGCGCCAAGCAAATTACCAATGGCCGAAAAAGAAACATGTTACAAATGTCCTTACCACAGTGGCGACATCAAACTGTGTGGTCCTGAACCCGAGAAGACCGGCCCAGCACGACCAACGTCCCAGGAAAATCATCCTTAGCGGCAACTTGGTGAATTTCGATATTGGTAAATCCTGCTTTCTCCATAGCATCAGTCCATTGAGCAATCGACATAGTTGTCATGTGAACACCGACATGTTCTGGCCAAGTTAGAGACTCTTCATGCTCGAGATAATGGTCAACTCCAGCAACCAGTATTCCGCCCGATTCAAGCCATTGGTCATGAATTATTGAAATCATTTTCACAGGGTCTTCAAGGTAGTAAAGAAATTCCATTGTATGAACTAAATCGAACCTTCTGTTTGGCTTCCATTCAGGAAGTAATCCATGTGAATAAAGATTAGCCGAATCAATGTCCTTTGCTTTGCTTATCATCTCTAAAGCCCCATCTACACCTTCGCTGTGTGAAGCTCCAAGTTCAGATAACATTCGAGTGACCCATCCATTACCACACCCTAAATCAATTGCAGAAAAATCGTTTTTTACTTGCGGCAAAGCCAGTTCTAGCATTGCTTTTACCGATGGTGCATGGCCACGCTCCATCCCCTCATCCTTTCCAATTAGTGCCCACTGTGAGAACACATCAGTTGCGGATTGTAGATTCATAAACCGGTCGAAGCCAACTCCGTCAATAAACCGTGTGTCTATCGAAAGGAACATGTTCTAGGAATGGGTGCACGAATTATGCAACTAACTTCACAAAGCATCGACGAGGTACTTTACCCTGAAATCGAAGCACATACTACTGGCTTTCTCAAAGTCACGGAATTACATACAATTGCATGGGAGCGGGCTGGCAACCCTGATGGAATCCCTGTTATCGTAATCCACGGCGGACCAGGCGGCGGTAGCCACCCCTCATATCGACGATATTTTGACCCAAGTAAATTTGACATTATACAATTCGATCAGCGTGGTTGTGGGCAATCTACACCATACGCCGAATTAGAGGATAACAATACACATGCCTCGGTCTCAGATTTGGAAATGCTAAGACAACATTTTGCAATTGAAAAGTGGCATGTATTCGGTGGCTCATGGGGTTCTACTTTGGCTTTAATATACGCTCAAAACCATCCCGAAAGAGCTCAGAGTTTGGTTCTGCGTGGAATTTTTATGTGCAGGAAGAGTGAACTTCATTGGTTCTACCAAGATGGCGCTAGCCATATTTTTCCCGATGCATTCGATTCATATCGCGACCATATTCCTGTGGCAGAACAGCATGATTTGATAGAAGCATATTATTCTCGATTGACAGATGATGATGTAGAAATTCGTAGAGCGGCAGCTAGAGAATGGACTCGTTGGGAAATGGCAACTAGTCGCCTATTTCCCGACCCGGAGTATCTTGATAAAGCCGAAGATTTAGATTTCGCTGTAGCCTTTGCAAGGATAGAATGCCATTATTTCATCAATGCAATTTTCGTGGAGGAATCATATATTCTCAATAATTCATCTAAGGTTGAAAATATCCCAACGGTAATCGTTCAAGGAAGATATGACGTTGTATGTCCAGCAAAAAGCGCTTGGGAATTACATAAAGCATTACCAAAGAGCAATTTAGTGATAGTTCCAGATGCTGGTCATTCCATGGGAGAAGTCAGTATTGCTAGAGAATTGGTTATTGCTACCGATGCAATCTAATTGCTAGAAGATAGTACCAGTCTCGACCTGTTCAAGCGTCGGCTTGATATGTAGGGCCAATGTCGGTAGATAGGAAGGCATAGCCTTAGGTGAGATAAATGTCCGAAACCGGAACCATCACTCCAGAGACCCAAATCAAGAAACTCACAGAAGACCTAGCGGAAGAAACCGAACGTCTTCTCAAATTATATGCAGCGTATGAGGTCCAGGAAAAAGAACTCCTAGATACTAAAGCTGAAGTTGAGGTTCTCGAGAAAGAAATCGTCGAGCGTGAAATCGAAAAAGAGAGCCTAGAGGCACTACTTACCGAAAAGGATGCGCGAATTCGAGATCTTGAATTAAAGGCCAGCAAGACCGGTAAGCAAGTCGAACACCTCGAGCCGGAATTACAAAAGATGGAAGAGAAATTCGCTCGTGAAAAGGATCGCCTAGGAAAGGTATTCTCTATCGCAGAAGAATTGGATAACGACCTCCGCTTAGCAGTTGTCGAACTACAAACACGTGACGAGTGGTATATGTCACATATGTCACTATTCGAAGACTTGAACAAGGCTATCAAGCGCCGATATGAAATGATTGAAGCAGCTGCTGAAGCAGAACGCCAATCTCAACACATGGGCCGTGCAATCACTGAAAGAATGGACGAAATGGTCGAAGCACGTGCTGCGGAAATGACACTTGATGAAGCAACAGATATTGATGCAACCGCATCTGACAGCACTCCTGCTCTTGAAGCAGCCGCTTCTGAAGATAGTACTGATGATGAAGATGATTGGAATTGGTCTGAATCCGTACTTACTGGAGTTATGGATAAGAACGGAATTACTGACCGTGAAGGCTTCATCGAATTTGCAAAGTCCTATGACATGGATGGCAACCGCTATCTGAAGGGCTCTGAATTAGGTGCAGCAGCAGCAGATTTCGCCGCAAAAGATTCACCAGCAGAAGAACCACCTGCTGAAGAAGAACCAGCAACCGAGGAATCAACAGATGGGCCAGAAGTAACCTGGAGAACATCTGGAGGCTCTGAGGAAAACCAGTGAGGTGAGCCATCTTGGCTCTCTTGGCCAGAGGCGGATTTCTGCCTGTAATTACTCCAACCTTAATGGGAATTGGATTTATTTTAGTAGGCTGGGTAGACCCACTCTTTGGTATTGCGCCAGGATTGGGAATTTTCATGTTAATGTTGGCAGCGTTCTTTGCCAATTTTTGGAGAGACCCAGACCGTCCAATTCCTCGTGATGAAGGAATTATCGTATCACCGGCAGATGGTCATGTTATGTTTGCGAAGCGAGAACGCGCAACTGGCCGCAGACCTTCCAAAGAACAAATGAAAGACGCCGAAGAAGATGAACTGACAGGTTCTTGGCACCCAGAAGCCTGTGAAAACATACTTGCATTTTCAACTGAACAAAGATTCGAAGCAGTCCCTAAGGGGGAGGAAAGCGATACCGACGTCTGGCGTATTGCGGTCTTCATGTCACCCTTGGATGTTCATGTAAACCGTTCTCCAATTGCAGGTAAAATAACCAGAATGGAACATCGAACTGGAAAAGGAAAACGCCGAGGGCCGTTTTTACCCGCATTCAAAAAAGAAAGCGAATACAATGAAAGAGTTAGGACTCTATTCGAAAGAGAAGACGGATTAATCGTTGAAGTTATGCAAATTTCAGGTGCTCTAGCAAGGACCATTATCCCATGGACAAGCGAGGGTGACACATTACGCCGAGGTGAGAGGTTTGGAATGATTAGACTTGGCAGCCGAGTCGATGTCAGAGTTCCTGCTAATCGATTCAAACCCTGTGTTATCAGTGCGGAAGACGGCGATAAAGCACACCCTAAGGGCGAGTTTGTCAAAGCCGGCTCGACAATTCTTTACAAGGAGTTGTAATCATGGGGTTCAAGAAAGAAATAATTCCAATTCTTCTGATGCTGATAATCTTGATGCCAACAGGATACTATCTCGCTGGAAAGGAAGTGTATGACACAGTTGCTCATACCAATACTGATTGTTGGGGTAATTTTGACCAGAATACGCCAATACAATTTGCCCCCTTAAGGAGCGAAGTCCCTCTCAATGAATCTAATAATAGCGAAAATATTACTTCTAACATAATGGAAGGGCTATCGCAATATTGGTGGCCAGGCTATCAGAATGCAACCATCGAGGTTGTTGGCGAAGACCTCTTTTTATCAGCATGGTACTACAATCAAAGCGATTCAATGCCATGGATAATTTTCACTCATGGAATTAGGGGATGTAAATCTGGTGGAGAATTATTGATTACATCAGGTATGTTACTCAATGCAGGATTCAATGTAATAGTCTATGATTTGAGAGACCATGGCCAATCTTCGATAGATGATAATCGAGTATCCGGTGGTCAAGATGAATGGCAAGATGTTGTAGCAGTTTTTGATTGGTTGATTGAAGAACAAGGAGCAGATGCGGATAAAATTGGATTATTTGGAACTTCAATGGGGGCCGGCACATCAGCTATCGCTTTTTCTTTAGATGATAGAATGCAAGCCGTTTGGCTGGATTCTGGTTATGCTGATATGGAGGATATTGTGATCGAAGAGTTAGAATTCCAAGGCCTTCCAACCTTCCTAGGATCTGCTGGAATATTTGCAGGTAAAATTTCAGCTGGACAAAACTTAGTCGAATATTATCCACTTGAAGCAGCATCGGAAATCGGTGACAGGCACATGTATGTAGTTCATGGTAACCAGGACAAAAGAGTTCGATTACATCACGGTGAAGAAATGTGTGAAGTAGCAATGGAGAACGGACTTGAAGGAAATGTAGAATGTTGGTTTGAGGATTCAGTCATAAGATACGATGTAGGAAAAGGAATGAGTAGTGATGAACATGTTTCATTGATGTTAACTCATACAGATGAATATGAAACACGTCTTGTAGGATTTTTTACCGAATCTCTGACGTGAGCGAGCATTCAAACACGCGAAGCAGGACGGATTGCTATGGCGAATGGAAAATTGACCATGGTAGGAGAGGCTGACAAACGCCCCGCTCGTATTCATGATTTAGTCAAAGCACCTGCAAATACGTCTTGGGCTCAAGAGCGAAAGAACTCATGGGATGCAAAAGATCCTGCAACAGTATATTACACGCCAGAAACTCTTGCAGATGGAACTCCAACCACGGCACTTACAGTTATTCTAAGGACAAAGGGTTGTCATTGGTGGTGGTCGAGTGGTTGTACATTCTGTGGCTATTTTAATGACACTAGGGATGATGTTACAAGCGAAGACCTTCATTCACAATGGGAAAAGTCTCTTGCTAGATTTGATGACTTTGAATCTATGGGAATGGTCAAAGTTTACACTTCCGGAAGTCTGTTAGAGGATAGAGAGATACCTGTTGATTTCCAAGAGAGGGTATTACGAGATTGTCATGAGATGGGCAAGGAATTAGTTGTAGAAAGTAGGACAGAACAACTGACTAAAGAAAAGTTGGAATGGGCTACTGGTATCAATCCTAAATTTTCAGTTGCAATCGGGCTTGAAGCTTATGACGATGAAGTTTTACGTTTCCATGTCAATAAAGGGTTCAGTATCAAAAGTTGGGATAAAGCAGTTGAGAATCTTTCACATTTCGGCCTGAGAGTCAAGACGTATTTGATGTTCAAACCGCCATTCATGAGTGAGGGAGACGCCTTAGCACATGGTGCAAAATGGATACGAGATGTTGCTACACGCAGTGATGAAATTAGCGTAAATCCAATGAATATCCAAAGAGGTACAGTGATAGATCGGCTGTTCAGGGCCAATGAATACCGCCCACCTTGGCTTTGGTCACTCATACAATTAATCCATGATGTTCACAATGACATCCATCCCTCCAATTCAGGCAATGGAGCAGACGACCAAGTTAGTCGACTAATCATTCACCCAACCGCAGGAGGAAAAGTCAGAGGTGCGCACAATTGCGGTTCTTGTGATAGCGAAGTTGTTGCTGCCATCGAACGTTATTCTGTAAGTGGGGATATTCACGAATTAGATGGCTTGGAATGCGCTTGTAAAAGCGTCTGGCGGAACGAAATCGAACTCGATAGGAGCATGCCGATACCTCTCGGTTCTGGTAAAAATCGTAGAGGCAATGCACTGTTGCATCTACGCTCCCCATGACACTCTTTATGGTCAATGTTTATGGCCAAACCACAGGTGGCGTAAATGACCCCTACGGGGTCAAGGTGATATCATGACCAACAACACCATCTTACCAGACGTATCTGAAGGGACCGCAGAACCACCTGCTTCTCGAGTAATTATCGTAATCATGTCCGTGGGTTTAGTCGGCCTAATCGCAATGTTCAGCAACATCTTTGGATGGGATAATATGCCTGTAATCGGAGAGATTGTTCCCTTGATGGAAAATCTTGGTGGCTCAGGAATTTGGTATTACTTAATTGGAATCGCAGTTGGTTGCGGAATGATAGTTGCCAATTTAATCGGAGGAGTCCTATCGGACTAAGGAGGTGTCAATTATGTCAGAAGCATTCACAACTGCAATAATTTTACTAACTACATTCCTACTATTCACTCACTATATCCAAAAGGGATTGGGAGGAATGAGTGCACCACTTCGTCAATTCGGCATGTTCCTTCTAACAAAAGCCGCAGGCCCTGCAACCGATATGTTCCAGGAAAAAGAAGGAAGCGGAGCAAAAACTTGGATGCAAACCGGTGTCTTTTGGCTCGTTCTTGCAGGAATAGGTGGATTTTTATCTGCTTGGCATAATTATGATCCAAGTGGCCTAGATTCGCTTTCAAACATTGGATGGGGCTATGACGATGGCAGTGCACTTGCTTACTTCAATGAGGTTGCAATGACAACAGCAATATTTGCCATACTTCTTGGTGGAGCATTAGTTGCACATTCACGAACTACAGGCTCTCCTCTAGCAAGTGAAGCAAATGCGTCAATGATTGCTATGGCATGGACAGCGCAAGCACTTCTTGGTCTAGTATTATGCACTCTTGACCACTGGGATTGGATTACCTACGGTGCAACTCAAATGGCACTGTATGGATTAGTCTCAGCCCTGCTTGTCATGAGCCTTCTCGTTAATTCACTCATCACTCTCGGTAACCGTGGTAGATCACCAGTTTCAGTACCTTCGTGGTTCATGCTACTCGGTTTGTTGGCACTTCTATTCAGCAGAGTCGGTACTGCGTTTGGCGAACTGCTTGGGTGGACAGGAACCGTTTGGGTGGCAGATATAATGGCCTCCGGGTGGGTTCCACTTGCACTGATGTTTGCAGTAGGATACCATGTACTATCACATGTGACAGGCCAACCAATCTGGTCAGGTAGCCTCACCAAAGGTTCAATGTTCTTGCTGTTCATCACCATCCCACCGTTCTTTTTGGCAGAATCTAGTCATGCAGATTCCTTTACACAATCGATTGGTGCAATTTTAGTTACACTCGGGCTATTTCCAGTATTTGCAGCTGCGACCAATATGGTCGCCACGATTCGTGGAAATGCAGGAGCTGTTATTGACAGCCCTGGAGCAACAGCGGCAGCAGCAGGAGCACTCTTACTGCCATTATTTGCCCTTCTTGGATACTTTACTGGACTCAATGTAATGGTTGGAGATGGAAGTATGGCAAATGCGGCAGAAACAGTAAACAGTTCCTTCCTATATGTCATTGGAGGATTGTTTGCCCTTGCTGCATTATTCCACTCGTACCCATTAGTGGCCGGTAAATCACTAACCGGTTCTGCTGGTGCAGCATCATGGCTACTCATCGCAGGAGGCCTTCTCTCTACAGTACTATTCTTGATGAGCGATTGGTCTGAAAATGCGCTGGTCGAAGCAGGAGTTGAAGATACATCTACTGGACTTTCAGGATTCGCATTGACAGGAGCATTCGCTTTCTATGGCGTTGTAATTGGATTTATTATTGCAGGAAACTGTGTTGTCAAGACCTTACTGTTTGGAAACGTTCAGGCAGCAAGTACTGGTAATGCAAGCGATATTTCAGTTTACAACATGGTTGAGGGAACTACCTCAATACGTGAATTATTTGGCCGAGGGGTCGGAGTTGATACAACTCTTGTAATTGGAAAATCCGAGGAAGATGCAGTTGGAGGTTCAACCGTAATCACCGTTTCTTCAGTACTACACAATGATGAGGTAGATGAGTTCCCAATGAATTTCGATGAAGATCTAGTGACTCTAACAAAGTGGCTATGCGGTCGCGGAACAACTACTGCACAATTCTTTGCTTGGGCCGATGTTGATGATTCAGGAGAAATAGATTTGTTCGAATTCTCCAACGCACTAAGCGTGGCAGACATCGCAGATTTACCACCTTGGGACATCGAGAAGATAGTAGGCGTCATGGACATTAACTCAGATGGAAAAATCAACTTACCAGAATTAGACATCGCTCTACTAAACATTCGTAATAAACTCGGAATCGAATTCATTCCTTACGAAGATGAAGTAGTCGAAGAGGCTGAAGCAGAAGAAGTGGATGAAGCAGAAGAAGTGGCGGAAGATACAACAGAAGCACCTTCAAAATCAAACCTCAAGAAGATGAAGAAGGCTGAACTGGTAGACTTAGCGAAATCCATGGATTTGGATTCTAGCGGGACCAAGGCAGACCTGATTGAGCGAATCACTCAGGCGTGAACGGAATGCGCATCGGTTTGGTTGGGAAGCCTAACGTAGGCAAATCCACCTATTTCAGTGCTGCAACATTAGCCAAAGTCGACATTGCAAATTATCCATTTTGTACAATAGATGCTAATGTGGGAGTTGCCTTTCTAGCCGCACCACAACCCTGCCCTTGCAAAGATTTGCGACAACGTCTCGAATCAGATGGGCGGCTAGAAGCGACAAGCGAAGATGACCCGCGAAGAGGCAGTATTTGTGAGCCAAGGACCGGAACTTGTGTTGGACATATTAGATTAGTTCCAACCTTTTTGGTAGATGTTGCTGGACTGGTTCCTGGTGCTTCAGAGGGAAGGGGAAGGGGCAATGCTTTCCTGTCAGATTTAGCTAATTGCGATGCACTAATACAAGTCGTAGATGCGGCTGGATTAACTGATCTTGAAGGTAATCCAATCGCAGCAGTTGATGATGTTGAATTTTCTCTTAAAGAAGAAACAGAATTCCTCACTACAGAATTAGATTCATGGATATATGGTATTCTTACCGATGGATGGTCACGAGGTGCTCGCAGAGTTCAGGCTGAAGGCGAGAAAGGTTTGACATCCTTCCTTCATGAGAGATTTACTGGCCTGGGTGCAAAATTATCTCATGTACTACAAGCATTGGACGGCTTTAGGAACGAATGGGGTAATCTCGAGACGCCTTGGATGTGGCCTGATGAGAGGGTGCTTTCTTTGGCGTCATATTTGAGAAAGCAATTATTCCCAATTCACATTGCTGCTAACAAAGCAGATTCTGCAAAGGGTACACCTTGGGATTCAATTACAGCAACTGGATTAATCCAGCCAACTATGGCAGATATGGAATTGGCATTACGAAGAGCAGACTCTGGTGGAATGATTTCGTATGTGCCGGGAGAGCACACTTTCTCAATTTTGGATGAATCAAAATTGAATCCGGCTCAATTAAACGCTTTATCTTCAATGAAAGAAAAATTATCTTTGGCGAAAGGAACCGGTGTTTCCGAACTACTATCTAACGTACTATTCGGTGCACTAGGGCATGTTGTAGTATATCCTGTCGCTGATGAAACTGCATGGAAAGATAGTGAGGGACGAATACTTCCTGACGCCTTTGTAGTTCCTAATGGAATTGAAGCCAAGACACTTGCTTTCAAAGTACATACCGACCTTGGAAATGGTTTCATCAAAGCAGTCGATGGGCGTACTAGAAGAGTCGTAGGTTCGGACCACGAATGTGGAGACAATGATGTAATCAAGATTCACGCTAAGTCGTGATTATTCGTCGTTATTTTCTTGCCTTATAGCTTCGATATCAAATAATGATCTCTTAACTTCACTCATTTCAGGGGGAGGAGATTCAACCGGAGATGCCATTTCTCCTACTTCGACATACAGACTAGGGCCATTTGCCATGAAGTACACAGAGCCGCGCCCCGTTCTAGAATCGGCAGGTTGTGGGTCAGGACTTGATGCACAAGCATCAGTGCAACCATCTGCAAATGCAATGTAAACGCGCCCTTCTAAATCAATAGTCAAATCATTGAAATCCAAAAGGTTTCGATTTGAACCACCTTGGTCACTGCGACAATCACCACTGTTTAGGCACATAGCACCAATTTGCACAGGGTCATCAGTTACCCTTCGTGTATGGAATACAGGATTTTCATCCAGAGCGTTCAAACTGTAGGTTACATACAGGTGATAGTGAACTCCATTAGGTGCGAAGTGTCCATTCCCGGTCCAATTGTTACCATCAATATCTGTAGTATCAATTAGCGAACCATTTTCACTACCGAGGTAAGTTATTGCAATTCTCCCTGGGTCGCCAGCATCCGTTTGAGGGAATGCAGTAGAGATTACTTCTGCTGGACTAATACGAATGCTAGTCTGTTCCCACGATTCTCCAGAATCTATACTTCTAGACATGTAAATTCCTTGGTCATTACCAGTCCAAATATGGTACGCATTGGAATCACTATCCGTGGCAACCTCAGAGTTTTTCCGAGGGTTAGGGGTTCCAACATCGGTTCCCATTTCTCTTTCTTCCCAATTCAATCCGTTATCCTTGGAGAAAATTAGTGTTGGAGTCGGTACACGAGGTGTAAGGTACACCGTCCCATCAGGAGCGGTTGTAATTGCACCGTGCAATCCCCCATTTGTCGATGCAAGACCAACTATATTCCCCCCAACCTCAAAAGTCGCACCACCGTCAAAACTAGTGAAACAAGAGATTCCTACAAGTTTGTTAAAGCAGAAATATACAGCAGTATCATAGGTTGGATTTAGTTGTCCAATGGGGCCGAACAAACCATTATCTCTCCACGGCCCAGTTGCCAATTTAATATGGTCATTCAGAGGAGTTGTCCCAGAATCATGAGGGTTTCCTAACCACGTTTCGCCATCATTGTCCGACCATCCAATCCAAGTAGACTCTAGGCCCATCATATGGATGTTGAATATCCGGTCGGTCACAGGGTCAACCCATCCGTAAGGGTCGCTAGTAAACGGGGCTTGGGTAATGTCGGCGACATTTGTCCAACTCTCGCCATAATCACATGAACGCATCGGCTTCTCCATTGCTATGAAGAACATACAGCCACTAGATGTAATTCCAATACTCGGCTCCTTTCCGGTCTCACCTACGTCACTGAATATGAAATCCATTTCGAGAGGGTCGTCAGACACAGCATTCCCGCTTCCATCGGTCACAAAGATTCTTGAATCTGCGGGAGGAGTCTCATTGTTTACAGTTACAAAACCTTCTTCCTCGGATAAGATTGAATATAGAATTGTAGATGATAATAATAGCAATATTAAACCAGTTGCCACCAAAATATTCATCGAAGATAGATTAATATTGAACGAAGACAACGGTATTGTGTTTGAATCATCTTCAACCAATATAGCATCATGAATTTCTTCTTTCACTAAACCACCTGCTAGAATATTTATTTTATCAAAAATAATTCAATGTCCCTTTGGGCGTTCATAATCAGGTGTGAGTCTCGCCATTACCGCCATGTGTTTCGAAGAAAAGAAGATCATGTAAACCGGCAATAGCAAGGTGAAAACAACGAGTAGAACCAGTGCATAAAGTCGCCATGGGTCAACATCAGAAAGGAAAAGAATCCATGCAGTCCACAGAACTGAAAGCCACATGAGTGGAGACCAGCGGCGGGCTAGAGCTGAAAATCTTGCATTTGCAGTTGATGCATCATATAGCGAAGCAACTTCATCTTCAGTAACTAAACCCTTCTCGACTCCACAGCGAACACAAACTTGCGCCCGTGGCCCGTTTCCGTGGATAAATTGGCCACGTGCATAGGTACCGTAGCAGTGTCGGCAGGTCGGCATAGTAACCGCCAAGAACAGCCTCCTCTTCAACAATGCGCTACCCGGTTGAGAAATTCAGCCAACACTTGCATCCCATTTGGAGAGCCAATCGATTCGGGATGAAATTGAACACCGTACGTATTTCCATCTCTGATTTCCATTGGTAGCGAACCGGTTTCATCCGTGGCGGTAATCTCTAGTTCACCACTCCCCGTTAAAACTAGAGAATTGTATCGTGTCATTGTGTGATTTCCTTTATTCAATAATCCATTTCCATTGGCCATTATTTCTGAGGGAACCCCGTGTACGGGCCCAAGGGGACTCACAACAAGTTCCATACCCCTAGTTATTCCAATGGCCTGATGTCCAAGACAAATACCAAGAACTGGAATTTCAAGATTGGCTGCATGAATAGATAGTGGCGATATTTCTGGCCGACCGGGGCCAGGTCCAATTACAACCGCATCGTGTTCAAATTCAGTGATGGCTCCACGCCCATCAAAAACCTCAACAGAGCACCCAAAATTCTGTAAAGCGTGGATAATATTGTGTGAGAAAGAATCTAAATTATCAACGAATGCAATATTCAAATTAAAACTCTTCTCTACGGTGAAAGGTTGTTGCTCTAGGTAGAGTGGATAAGTTGCTAATTCACCTTCTGGAATTGATAAAGATTCAGGATTTAGCCACCCACACGCACGACGTAAAGCAGCGGCTTTCCATATTGCTTCAGCCACCTCAGCCTCAGGATTACTTTCGATAGTGATTCCTCCTCCTGCAACAACACTTCCTTCCCAACCTTCTGTGGAGTATCTTGCTTCAAGTGTTCTAATCATAATATTCCATGTTGAATCTCCACTGTGGACATCTATCCATCCCATAGAACCAGTCCAAAACGACCTGGGGTTCTGTTCGAGCTCATCAATTGCGGCACAAACAACGGTTTTAGGGCATCCAGTGATACTACCGCCCGGGAACAGTGCCTGTAATGCATCAAGTCCATCCTTGCCATCTACTAATTCACCAGTAACCTGAGAAACCAAATGCTGAACATTAGCATACGCCTCTACATCGAACCGAGATTGTTTAACACTCCCGGGTTTAGTGACAATGCCCAAATCATTTCTTTCGAGGTCGACCAACATTCGGTGTTCTGCCCTCTCTTTCCGGTCATGAACTAAATCTCGTCTGAGCAGAGACTCTTGGTCTGAGTCCGAACCCCTAGGTCTTGTTCCTTTGATAGGAGCGGTCATCGCCATTCCACCCACAGTCTCGACTAAAATTTCGGGAGAAGAAGAGGCAAGGGCCAAACCTAAATCTGCGGCTTCGATATAACCACTAAAAGGTGCAGGATTGTTGGTGGCTAATCTATGGAAAATCATTGCTGGATCTTCTTGTAACGGGCCTTGCCAGGCCCTTCCAAAATTCAGTTGATAGAGTTCACCAGCAGTAATCGAATTTTTTATTCTGTGAACAATTTCTGCATGCTCTTCATCACTATGAGATGAGACTTCACCTTCAACTCTAATCGGTTCAGAAAGTTCAGGGATGATTACAGCCTCCATTTCCCATTCTTCAACAAGCCATAGTATTGCAAGTATTTCTCCCTCAGTCGGCGGGTATTGCAATTTGATTGGCTGTGTCCACTGAACTAAATCATAAGATAATGCACCAGCCCACACAGCTCCGTTTGGAGTATGGGGTTTCAGAGTCCTTAACATAGATTCTAGTGTCATGGCATTGACGATTTGTGTCATTTGCCAACCCTGTTCAGTTTTGATCTGAATTGTCCCCTCCATCGGAGTCTTGGCTGTAGAGACGATGGTCTCACCATTAAGGGGAGAGTGATTTTCTTGAGGGTCTATCTTCGGTTGAGTAATTACAAGGCGCATCTTCATATCCTTGGCAAACATATTTCGTTTTGCCAAATGAGATTCAGGACCTCCAGAAAGAAGAAGAATCCTGTCTTCGCCTTGTGAAGCGAGTAATTTATCGATCATTTCCAATCCTCTCCGAGGATAGAAATACAAACACGTTGCAAAGAATTAGTCCCATCTCCGATTTCGACATCATCCAATAACGTTAGTCTAGCAGCGCCCATTCCAGTCCCAAGTAGAACGACTTCTTTTGCACGGGCCACAAGCCTCTCATTTAATCGGCCCTGACTAATTACAAACCCGGCTTCTTCAATAGCCGATTTACAAACTTCAAAAGTCACGGAATCAACCCCGCCTAATGCAGATTCGCTAATCCAAACAATACCATCATGGTCCAAGACCAATGGCATTACTCTGTCACCATCAATAATACAGAATTCATGTACTAAAAGGGCAACATCGAATCCCTTATTCAAAGTGTCAGAAGTGATATTATGGTAAGGTGACCAATCGCCATGCTTTGTTCCCATCACCTTACGACTCCATCTTGGAGCAGGTACAGTAATTCCCTCGGCGTCCATATGAATGTCTTGATAGAATGGTTTAGTATTGATTTCAAAACCATTGGAGGTGATATTAATTTTGACCAACCCAGTTAACCCATCTGGAATTATAATTTCTGGGATTGTAATGCCTAGAACAGCAGCATGTCTAGTCAGTCTTTTCAAATGTAAATCGAGATGAAACAGGTGTCCCTCTCTTGCTCTGACGGTGGTGAACACCGCACTCTTAGGACCCTCCATCATACCATCACAACAAGTCATCCAAGAAGGAGGTGTCTATTCCTCCTTGCGCTGGCTGTTGTTGCTGAACTGGTTGAGTCCAACGTTGTGGCTGCTGTTGTTGAACAGGCTGCGTTGGCTCTTGAATTCGTTGTGCAGCAGCATAGATGTCACTTTGCTGAGCAGGTTGAATTGCAGGAGGTGGAGACACTGGTGGAGCAACTTGTCCGCCGAAGCCTCCAGCATCGTCCCAGCCATCTCGTGCTTGAATTCCCCATGTGGCTTCTTGTAAATCCCAATCTTTGCCACCACCGGATTTCCCTCCTCGTCCTCTTAGGACAAGAACAAGTAAAATCACTGTAATCAAAACTAACCCCATTAAGATTAGATTATCTGTGGATAATAATTCTCCCAGATTGGTAGATGAGTCATCACCATCATCGGAATTTCCACCGTCTCCATCACCTGATGATCCAATAGCGTCAATCTTTTTGGAGTCGATAATTTCGCGATTGTAATCGCTATCTTTGGCAGCAACACCGACCCACCAAGCACTCTCATTACTGAGAGTAATGAAAGTATCTGGAGTTATCAAAAGTGTATTCGAGGCACTAATTTCCCCAACCATAGTAGCATCAGCAACTTCACTAAATTCACTATCTGAAATGAATACAATATATGAGCGCACACTTGGGTTTGTGCTGTGGTCCCAAGTCACCATTATCGAATCACTAATCCATTGTAATTTCAATCCCTCGATATCAGGAAGATATGCTCCCTTATCTCGAACACCATCATCAATAGCAATGGCAGTTGATGTGACTAAATTGTCACGATATGCGTTCCCAGAAGAGTCAACAGCAACTACTGCAACTGTAACAGGTAGGTTTGGAATTACCAATGCATCGTATGCTAAAATTTCAATGGTTAGTGGCAATTCAGGAGTTCTGTCTAATGTAATAATCGGCGTCTCAGGACCGTTTCCATCCACGCCTACTGATGTGAACGAGAACGCGGCTGCATATACTTCGTAATATGCAACATCACTAGCATCCGACAATGCAAATTCGAGTTGAACAGCAGTACCATCGTCATTAGGCATATCGTAGAGGCTGAGATCTTCTAGACGGCCAGGTGGCGTGATGTCTGCTAAATTATCGATAGGTGTGACCATTACAGTATTGAGATTATCGAGGTAGACATTTCCTTTGATATCATGTACGGTAATTGCAACATATAATTCAACATCAGGCATGATTTGTCCCGGTAGCGAAGACGTAAGCCCATCTCCACCATACAACGCAGTGTTCAAAGTTAATTCGAGTGGACTCTTTGCAGTATCAATCCATTGCTTATCCATCACAATACATCCGCAGATTCCTGGCTCAGTACCTGCAAATTGCCAGAACTCGGTCAAGTCATCCAAAGGATGTACTGAGGTCCAAATGACATAATAATCGAAATCATCAACTTCTGAAGGAGACCATGAAATATCGATTGCAGTTCCATCATCGCCGGGGTGGTCCCAAGCATTCAATTCACTGATTCTATCAGGTTCTGTAGCACCATCGATATTATTGACGTATGGTGTAACTTCGAGGAGTGTTACATCGCCAGTATCTCCGTTTAGCCATTTATCATAGGCTACAGCGCCAATCCAATAGTTTTGGCCATCAATCAATGATGCCTCACCGATTGAGTCGACAATTGTCATATTAGTTTCACAATCAGGAACAATTGCGGCTTCTTCCATACCATCAACATTGGTCGGGGGGAGTGCGATAGTCCACTCAGGGTCTACCGGCATCATGTATACTACAACATAAGCACAGTCACTGGCGACGGAATTATCCCAGCCAATTTGCACTCTACCGCCATCATCAGCGGGTACATCTTCTGCCCAAACACCAGTGAGTTTTGGCGGTGGTACACCGTCATTAACCCCTCCAGTTGGCACGACTGGTCCGATTACTGTAGCATTCATCAAATCCTCTTGTCCAGATTCATCAACACAAGTGAATGCTAGCCAATGAGGCTTACCAGCTTCGAGTGTTAGAGTACTGACATTCCCGACTTGAGGCATAATTTCTGTATTCAAGCTTAATCCGAGAGCATCGCTTATTTCAGTAGTAGAAGCGTAAACGCGAGTACTTGCCAAATCTAGTGCAGCACAACGTGCCCATTCAGCAAATACTTCACCATCAACCGCAACAACCTGATCTCCAGATACAGCAGTTGCCCAAATCGGAGGAGTGGGTACTTCATCGGTAGGAGTCGCTGGCCCAAATGGCATTGAAGGGATTCCAAACCTTCCATCATTGTATTCAACAACAACTACGGCCCAGTATTCAATACCGTCTTGCAGAGGTTGTCCATCTATGTTAGAAATTTCAGTTTGTAATCTTGAATGTAGGCTTACAGATGCATCTGGTGAACGGGGTTGAAGGTCTGCAGCAGTTGGTTGTGAAGCCCATGGCCCTTCATTGAGGTATACCAAATATCTTGAGAAATCGTCGTCATGAACCAGTGTCCAATTTGCCATTAATGTGGAACCGCCATCATCCGGCCTATCCCAAAGAGAAAGACCCTGAATCGGAGTTTCGGTCCTAAACCAGTCATAGGTCAGTTTGACCCACATGCTACCATTGGATGGAGAATTGACACGGAGATTTACATGGCGAGTTCCATTGAGCAAGACGCCATTGTCAATTACATATTGCATGCTTGTAATGAATGTCGGGTCCTCGGATAGATTGACCGTAGCATTCCATTTCAGGTCTACTAATTTAGCCCAAGTTGCAGCCCCACTTATCGGTGAAGAGAATGTAAGTGGTGCATTTTGCATTAGTATTCCATGTGCTCCAGATGTTCCATCTGCGCCCAAGGTTACGCTATTGTTAGAATCGACGAGTGCAACCTGCATTCCAGGATGAGTATAATTGGATACATCTTGGAATTGTAATTGGAAACCAAGTGACAACGGGTCGGCTCTACGCAGAGTCGTAGGTTCTAATTCATCACCGGTGTTAAGTGTCCAAATTTTCAAACCATTTGCAGTTGAAACCACAACATATGAATTAGAAATCACGCTACCACCAGTTGAATCAGAAGCGGCATATCGCCCAACAATTGAATTCCCATTGAGCCCAGCCTGAATGACAGTGGCTCCATTTTCTCCTACTGCAATAAGGTATGAGCCATCAGAGCGCATACTGTATACAGGCCAATCTTCCATCGTGAAGACATTAGAACCTGAATTGAATTGACCAGTACTTCTTACCCAATGCACTAGGGGCCCAATATCTGTTGCAATGTGGACTCCCCACATGTCAGCAGTTACAGCAGTGACCATATTAGACGGCAACTGGTCAAATTGGTGTTGAGCAATTACAGATTGGTTTACTGTATTCATTTGAGTAATTCCTGGTCTATCAGTGCCCCTACCGTCATGAGCAATGAACAAGCTTTGTTGTGTTTGAGTTACGCCACCAGTATTCGAAACAGTAGTACTTCCAACCAAACTCCATGATGAAGTACCCATCAAACCGTTAGCAGGCGTGAATGTTGTGAAAGACGCAGTAGATGAATCATACATAGATACGCCATTTGGAGTCGCCATCCAGATTTTATTATCATAATCTATGATGTCCTCGACATACGAGATTGGTAATCCATCTAGTGCAGTCCAAGCAGTTTCCCAAGTACTTCCTGTAGCATTCCAACGGCCAACTCCATTATTCGTAGCAATGTAGACCATATTTTGGCCACCAGGTGTATTCGAGGTAACAGTTAGGAATCCATTGATATTGTTAGAAGGAAGACCAGCAAGTAGCCTTCCAGCAGTGTAGGAATTCGTTGTTGTATTGAAAACTTGAATTCCAGCCGAAGAAGTCCCCGAGCCTTGTAATCCGATGAATAGATCATCGCCAACTAATGCCAGACCATCTTGGAAATTATGAATTCCCGTAGGCAGCGGCTGTAGTGTTCCAGTTAGTGTATCAAGCAATCGCAAACCACGATTGTTACTTGCAAGGTAAAGGTCAGTTCCAACTAACTGAATGTCGGTAACTGCAGCGTTCGCAGGGATTGTCCATCCCTTCTGCCACTCAACTGAGCCATTGGAGAGCCTGAGTCCTTGTAGAACCCCAGAGCCAGTATTTTGCCAAGAAGCAGATGCAACCCAGATATGGGTTTGATTACCAGCCATCGAAGTTACTTGTCCACTAACCAAGTTCGGAAGAGCATGAATTGTATTTTGACCTAGTTGACCTAATGTGTCAACATGAGAATACCCGGAAGTACCTCCTGCCTGTCCAATTAGCCATTGGGTTCCCAGCCAATCGATAGATGAAACAGCTGAACCAGTTGAAAGTATACTAGCGGCTCCAACAGTCGCACCATTGGCCGAGAGTAGAACATAACCTCCACCAATTACATTGGAACCTTGAGTTCCAATATCATATCCAATTGCCAATTTACCGCCTGCGAATTCCATCGCTCCCCACCAAACAGGGTCACTTGGAATATTGTGAGAAGCAGTGGACAACGATGACAACCATTGGTCATTATTGTAATCGAATCGCGAAATTGGCTCTTGGTCATCATAGTATCCTACATAGAGGATGTCACTAGAATCATCACACGCAACTGCAGCCGCATCTCCATCATCGAGTCTTTGCGATGTGAAGGAGGTCTCAATAGTTCCATTTGCTAAATCGAATCGTGCAACACCGCCATTATTTGCAGTAATTGCAACATGGAATATACCTGCACACATTACCATTCCAATCGGATATCCGTTCGGGATTCCATTGGACCCAGTATCCCATGAAGTCCAGGCACCAGCCGCATCAAGATGCAAGATTTCACCATTAACTCCATTCCAGCCTTGTGTTCTAGCAGTTCCAACAACAAGGTCGGTTCCATTTGTCCACAATTCATAGACAGCATCATCTGCAGAATTAGGTAATCCAGAGCCGGGTGTCCAAGTAGTTAACCAGGAAGAAGTATTTTCATCATAGCGCGCAACACCATCCTCCGTTGCGAACAAAATCTCGCCATTAAATTCAACAATTTCACGAATTGGGAATTCCAAAGAATCCCACTCTCCCAGTTTGCTACCGTTTGCAGCAAATGCTTCTAGTTTCGATTCTCCCCAAGAAACCCATGTTGTGCCCGTAGATGAGATGAACGAAGTAACTCTGTTAACAGACCCACTAGGCATTAATTCAGCTTGCCAGGAATCAGTAGTTAGGTTGTATAATCCAATACCGCCACTGCCTTGTGTGTTCCACCATTGTCCACTTGCTACAGATACATGTAACACATCTCCAATGATTTCCAAGCCATATACGTCGCCACCATTTTCATCTACTTGTGCACCTGCATCAAGTTCAGACTTAGCAGTGAAATTTGCGATATCTATTCTGTATACGCTGTCGGAGGAATATTGTTGGTGATAGTACAAAGTATCACCATAAATCGCTAGATCGTAAGGGTCCCCATTGCCTGAATACAATGCATCATTTTTCTCGATGTCATAGGTTTCTGTACCGCTTGTGACATTGATTAATTGGAAACCGTCGCCCCCGCCAACCCAGAGATGGTCTGGTCTGAAATCAGCAACCAATCCAGTAACGTCTTCATTTCCAGCGTCGAGTAAATTGGTTTGGTCCCATGTGGTAAGCCAGTTATTGTTCGGAATATCATATCGAGCAACTCCAATTCCATTTAGTCCGATATATGCGACATCGTCGATTACGACGACCAATGCATTTTCAGTTTCTTCACCGGCTTCCCAAGTTCCAGTTACGGAGAATGTGGATTTGTCAATCAAGCCAACACCACTTGTTGTACCGCCAAAGATAGTTGTGCTGTTAATACCAACAGCATATACTCCCCAATTTGGCATGCCATCTTGGGCATTTTGACAATCTTGGATTGAGGTTTGAGTATATTTACAAACACCAATATTTGTGGCCGAATATGCTGTTGAGCCATCGAATGCGAAGTCGAAATGCTGCGATGGTTGTAGATTCCAAGTACTTCCTTCGGTTAGTTCAGTAGCCGAATTACCGTTCCAAACCACTGCGCCATTTCCAGTTCCAATGAATAATCCCCCCGTAACAGTATTTTCTGCTAATGCGTATACTTGGTTACTAGGAAGTATTTCCGTAGCACTAGGTGTGCCTCTGTCAGGCGTCACAGTAAGAGGAATCAGGATTTCTCCAGTAGAGAGATCTTTTCTTGCAACCCCATACCCTGGCAATCCCATGTGCAATATCTGTGGATTTGTCCCATATACAGCAACCGGGGCGAAGTCAACATCATTTATTCCAGTTGAAACCCAAGAACCAAGGAAAGTATCGTTTGCGATAATATATCGGTTGAGACCATCATCAGTAGTTCCGATATATGCAACCCCATTGTGGATGGCTACGCCAGTTGGTGAATCACTATCGAGGTCACTATTTCCTTCGTTAAGATTAGCCATAGAAGTGGTCAAGGATTGATTAAATGCAGAAGCACCATCTTGCGGGTGGATAGCAACTACCCAATCACCTTCGGCGTCCAAGCCAGAGACATCATCTGATTGTAGGCCATCTGCAGTATCCCACGTATCTAACACGTTTCCTTGCGAATCAACCACGTGAATTCCACTACCGAGAGTTCCGACCAAAACGTTGACACCATCATTTACAATTTGAGAGATAGCACCCCCCATGTCGACTGGAGAAAGCCACCTTGCTTGGCTGATTGAATACCTATCAAGGTATGAATCACTGCCCACATATATGATCCCGTTAAATTGCATAGCATCATGCATATCGCCGGAATTAGGGCCGCTTCCAATTACTAAATCTCCAGTGTATAGCGGAGTACTTCCTGGTTCAAGCATTGCCAGAATGGCGCTCCCGTCAGTTACCAATACAGTATCATTGACCGGACTTCTTGAGCCAGAAGATGGCCAATACAGGATATTTTGTCCTTCATTGACCTGCCCGATTGAAGATAGTGAAGTCGATGATGCGAATGTACCTGAATTGGTATTGTATACATGGACAGTATCCGCCGTTAAAATTTGTATTTGGTTGTTGACAAATGTCATCCCCTTTACTGCATCTGAAGATAGCCAATTACCACTATTCCACGTTGCAAGCCAAAAGTTACCCGAAAGGTCCCTGCGTGCAATTCCTGCATCAAAAGAAGAGATTAGCAACTGGTTACCGGCAACTAAGAAACCACTAATGTAATCTGAATGTAAATTATTTGCAGTACTCCAAGGGGATAACGGGGTCATTGTTGAAACGTCCCATCTTCCAACCCCTCCTCCAAGTAATGAAGAATAGATTATTCCGTTGTGTTCAAGCGTATTCCACGGGTCACCAGAAGGCCAATTTGTAGTTCCACTTGCTTGTTCAAGGGTCCATCCCGTTCCTGCTGAATTTAATGTAAAAATACCAGCTTGACTGAAAGCAAACATATCTCCGTTACTTGCAACATGTGCTTGACTCCATGCGCCACCGGAAGGTTCCATTGGTAAGTCTGCATTCCAACTTGTATCTGCTAAATTAACAGATAGAAGCACCCCTGTTGCAGTAGTGACTAACATTTGATTATTGGCCACATCCATTTCTAAATCAGTAACGTAGTTATCATTTTCAGAATTTTTAATTTGGAATAAATCAATAATATTCGGTGAAGAGTTCGCATCTAGAATTAGGATGTAACTTCCAATTGCCATATACATTCTTCCATCAACTGGGTGGATTTCATAATCTCTAATGTAAAGTTGAACTGGCTCAAGAGAAGTAAACGGATCGGCAGGCGCAAGAACTTCGAGAATGAAATCAGTAATCTCAGAACCCGATGGTAGAGTCACAGTTGCCCCTACATCAGCATTAGTCGAGAGCCTTCCTTGGTGAGGATTGTTTGCATCGAATCCAAAAGTTTGACCCAACCAGCCGTTCCCTCTCCAATCAAACAATACTTGGCCAGTATCGGGTGAAAGAAGAAGTGGTTGTTGAATGGAAACTCCATTTGAACCATCGGCTCTAATTTCCAGTGAAACATTTTCTAGAGTTGCCCCTGGTGCAAAGTTGAGTAACCAATCCGCATAAGCCTGAGTTCCATTCATTGCATCAGCACCTGTGGCATTTAGCAATACCCAGCCTGTATCTTCAGAGCCTGTTTTTGGCCAAATTGTACCGTTTGCAGAATCATGCGCACTTACTAGTGGTGAAGATAGAATCGGGCCCATTGAAGCCAAAATCATCACAGCCACGAGAAAGAATGCGCGAGGGGCTGCTTTCGCAGGGCCTAAGGCCCTGTTTAGATTGTTCATGGAGGACAGCCGTCTGCAATGGTATATCAAGCGAATGCACTCCTGTTAGAGTTGTAATTCAACACTTAGTTGGCGTTTTCCGTGTTTTTGAAAAGGTCTGCATCCGCTATTGAATTGAATTCTTTCCACACAAAGGTCAAACATGATATGCATCCGAGAAGCATTTTAGAGGCGATACCATGGATGAAGACTGGCGAGAACGCACCATCAAAAAAGAGGCTCTAGATTACCACGAGGCAGCGCCGCGAGGAAAGATCAAGGTAATGCCAACAAAACCTCATTCTACTGCACACGAATTATCTCTTGCATATTCTCCTGGAGTCGCCTATCCATGTTTAGAAATCGCAGAAAACCCAGAAGATGCTTATCGATATACATCAAAGGGCAACTTAGTTGCTGTGATCTCTAACGGTACAGCGGTTTTAGGGCTGGGTAATATCGGAGCAATCGCATCAAAACCAGTTATGGAAGGGAAGGGCTTGTTACTCAAAGCGTTTGCAGATATCGATGTTTTTGATATTCAGGTAGATACTGAAGATCCAGAAGAATTTATCAAAACCGTTTGTAATATTGCGCCCACCTTTGGGGGGATTAATCTTGAAGATATTAAAGCACCAGAATGCTTTGAAATTGAGAGAAGAATAGCCGAGGCCACCAATATCCCCGTAATGCATGATGACCAACACGGTACAGCAATTATTTCTGGCGCTGCTTTACTAAACGCTGCCGAATTACAAGAAAAAGACTTGGCTAAAATCAAAGTTGTAGTAGCGGGCGCAGGTGCGTCTGCAATTGCATGTGCCAATCACTACATTGCCCTAGGAGTTAAGCGAGAAAATATTTTGATGTGTGATTCTCAAGGAATCATGACAAAAAAGCGTCTTGCTGATGGAGAATTAAATGAATTCAAAGCAGCATTCGCAGCAGATAGGGATGAAGGGAATTTAGCAGACGCATTGGTTGGAGCAGACGTATTACTCGGGCTTTCTAGAGGCGGCTTAGTCAACGGTGAGATGGTTGCTAAGATGGCGCCAAAACCGATCATTTTTGCTCTAGCAAATCCAACGCCTGAAATCATGCCCCATGAAGTGCTCGAGGTTCGCTCAGATGCAATTATTGCAACCGGGCGGTCTGATTTCCCAAATCAGGTCAACAACGTATTGGGATTCCCATATATATTCCGTGGAGCCCTTGATGTAAGAGCAAGAGACATTACTACTGGAATGAAAATGGCCGCTACACAAGCACTTGCAGCCCTAGCCAAGGAACCAGTTCCAGATTATATCTCGCATGCTTATTCCGGCGAATCAATGCAGTATGGACCAGAATATATTATTCCAAAACCATTCGACCGTCGTGTACTTATTTGGGAAGCAGCAGATGTTGCAGAAGCCGCCGTGAATGAAGGAATATCTGCAATCAAGCCCGAGGATTTTGATAAACAAGCATACAAAGAATCCCTCGAAGCAAGGTTGGGAATGTCTTATTCAGTAATGAGGGGAGTATTCAATCAAGTAAAGAACCGGGGGAAGAAAATAGTTTTCCCCGAAGGAGACCATGAGAAAGTCATCAGGGCAGCAGCCCAATGCATTGAGCAAGGAATTTGCAAACCCATTCTTCTTGGGAATGTAGAAAGTATCCGAGAAAAGATGGTAGAATTGAATATTGAATTCGAATGTGAAATAACCAATCCGCGATATGATGAAAGAAGAATCGGAAACTATGACGTTAAATTATTGAAGAAACGCAGTCGAAAAGGAATGACGATGATCGATGCACAACGCTTGCTGAAGAGCCGTCCATATTTCGCCGCACAAATGGTCGATGTTGGAGATGCTGATGGATTCTTAGGAGGAGTCAGTAGAAATTATGCCGATGTGTTGAGGCCCTGCCTTGAAATAATTGGCAGCGATGAAGACAGTCATTGTGCAATTGGGTGTTACATGATGGCCGTTAAGGGGCGACTAATCTTCCTTGGCGACGCAACAGTAAATGTCTACCCGGACAGTAAAACCTTAGCAGACATAGCGGTCCAAACAGCAAAAGTTGCTCGAAGATTCGGTATTGAACCGAAAGTAGCTATGCTCTCTTTTTCTAATTTCGGAAGTAGCCGCGCACAGCGTTCTGAAAGAATAGAAGATGCTGTGGATTTGGCTAGAGACATGGACCCTACGCTGAAGATAGATGGGCCGATGCAGGCAGACACAGCACTCGACTCAGAGGTCCAATCAGAGTATCCCTTCATGACCTTTGACGGCCCAGCAAATGTATTGATTTGTCCAAATCTAGCCTCGGCTAATATTGCTTACAAGTTGCTAGAGCAATTAGGTGACGCTGAAATGACAGGCCCGATTTTAGACGGATTAGACAAGCCAGTTCAACTTCTTGCGAGAGCTGATGGCGTACGTCACATTGTCAATATGGCGGCAATTTGCGCACTTGATGCAATTCGTCAAGAATCATATTGGACTAGTCTTTCAAACGAATGACTTCATTATTGGAATCCAAGTCCCAAGTGGGCCTTCTTGGGCGCCAAAACGCCCCGGTTAAGAAACCAGCACACAAGCCACCAAACAGAAGATTTACCCACCCTTCAGTTGCATAAGAACCGAATCCTCTGAGAATCGGAATAGTGAAACTTGGAACAATTCCCAGCACACTAGTCCAGAATATTTCACTTCTGATATTTGCTGAAAGGTTAGCATTGTTGGGAACTCTTGCAGCCTCGCCTTCGCGTTTAGGAGATACTACTAGCCTGAAACCAACTTTGGGTAGTGGCCTATCTCCTGGCGATGCGATACGGGAATAAATCCCTTCGCGAGTGGGGTGCGCTGATTGGGAAATACGGTGTCCCGAAAGCGGCCCAATCATTTCTCCAATCCGCGGTCTACCGTCTAGCGGCGCCCCTCTATGGTTACCAGTTGCCTCATCAGCAAGTAGTTCAGTCCAACCACAAGGAAGGATAAGGTGCTCTTTAGCAACCTCCCATTCAGACTGGGTAGGCCTTCGCACATCTCCTTCGAATTGCTTTGAAAGTTCTTCACAAAGTTCCGCAATTATTTCATTAGTCACCATATCTTTTGGCTCATTGGAATCCGCCGTATCACCCATTATTTCTGCGAATTGAGAGTTTGTAATCGGTTTTTCAAGAATTAGAAAGGATGGCAAAGAGACACGATGACGGGGCCTTTCGTTTGCATAAACCCAACCGCCTTTATCGGTACCCAAAAAAACAGAAGAATCTTCAACTTTAAAAAAACGAAGACCAAAAGGGCCCTCGATAATTTCCATATTCACACCTTCAGAGAAGATTCAATGGCGTTATACCATTTCATTCCAACTTCGTGATCAGTAATTTGGGAGAACTGGGGGTAAGGGGAAATCGAACGCACATAGCCAAATGCTGCGAGGTCTACTAGGTCTGGTGAATCTCCTCCAAAGAATTGCTCTCCGTTGAATGAAGCAGTAAATTGACTTAGTAAATCATGCCACAATTGCTTGGGACTCCTGCCATCTTTCTTCACTCTACTACGGGCAATAATGCCCCACATTATCGGGAACCCTGCCCACGCGTACAAACGCTTGGAAATAAATCCAAACTTTTCGAGTTTTGAAACACGAGTTGTGGTTTTCAATGCTGAGAACAAACTCCCATACAAGATCGGAATCGTCGCCTTTGACATGTGTAGGTCCACCCACTCCATCCATTCATCACGACGTTCTTCATTTTTGCTGGCCCAAAGTTTCCCCTCATTATGAACGGCATCAATTTCCTTCATTATTGGCGTAGAATCAACATGCACATTCTTTTCCGAATCAACCCATACAGGGACCTTTTTCCATTCAGGGGCGCTTGGCAAAGTCTTCTTTGCTTTCATTGGATTGACTTGAACCTTTTCGTATTCTAAATCGAGGTGCTCAAGAAGCCCTCTAACTTTCCAACAGAATGGACAAGTGTACAGCATGTGTAGTTCGCCTGCACTCCCCATGAATCTTCGGGGGTAGGCACTACTTCATCATTCATCCGTATCTCTGGACCCTTCGGGTCTCCATCCAGGTTTCCAAAAATTTAGGTTATCTAGCCACTGAGAAAACTCTTCATCAGAGCAATTCAAAAGTCTGAATGCGCGCATATTAAGGCCCTCAAAAAGTGAATCTTCCATCACACCTTCAGCGTTAGCATCTTTCCATTCCCCAACCATCTGTCTAATCCTTCTTCGGGCTTCTTCGGGAGAATCAAAATTCCGTTCACATGTTTCTTGCAAATCCACTAGCCAAGTTCTCGTATCTCTGCGAATAACATCAGGAATGGCGGGGCCTTTCGAAGTTCTCTTGAATGGCCACCAACCCATAACACGCCCTCGGGCTACACCATCAAGAGTCTTGGGGTTGAACTGCTTGGGCTGGCTATGGGGCGAATCATAGTTAACCTACACGGCAAACCTTCCGACAAGAAAATGGCGAGCCTCATCGAAGATTATTCTCAGCGGTTGAAAGCCAAAGTTAGACTTGAGATACATAATGTCAAATTATCGGCAGAAGAATATTTTTCAAGGATTCCAGATAATGCCATATTACTCGATGAAGTTGGAGAAATGATGGATTCAGTGGCCTTCTCTGAGCGTTTTACAAATTGGGTAATCGCGACAGAAGACACACATCTTGCAATAGGGCCAGCAGATGGTTTTCCTAAGGGCCACGGTAGGGAATCGATTTCACTATCGCCAATGACTTTCCCACACGAATTGGCATCTGTATTGCTGATGGAACAATTATACCGTTCTAATGAGATTTCTCGCGGCAGTTCCTATCATAGAGTTTGACAACAATCAAGTGGAATGCCCTACCGCCTTAAGCCATGGAGACTTGGTGGTTCTTCACATTAGAGTTCGCAGTAGCGCTCGCTCTTATCGTGATGAGTAAGCGTCAACCATTTCCAGGGCCATCTAAAAGGTATGGTCTAGTGTTGTTAATAATTGGATTATTGTTGTTGTTAGGCGAGGCAGCACCTCGCCCAACCGGCGTCCAAGTCCACCTCTTTTTCTTGTTAATTTACGGTGCCTTAGGCCTAGTACGCGGTCTTCAAAATATGTTGAAATCTCGTGATGAAGTGATTGTTGCACCCTTTGCAGGGATTCTATTTTCAATAGCTGCAACAGCATTAATGTCAGAACAATGGTCCGAACTTTCCAAGTTCGAAGAGTATTCAGCATTCGCAACCATTGTTGTAATCGGCGGTTTCCAAACATGGTTAGTTTTCCGTGGATTATTAATTGGAAGATTGCCTTTGGCTTGGTCTAAAGCAGGACTGGTTGCTTTGCAACGAGGACAACTATCAGGGGAGCATGGAGCGTTGGAATGCTTTGAGAAAGCATGGGATCTGGAAGAAGAACATATCAACCCAATGGCATGGGTTGCTTTGCAAAGAATTCACACTTTCTTGGGAAATCACTCTGAATCAAAGCATTGGTCACTAAGATTAACTGAAATCGGTGGCGAAGGAGCGGTCGCAAAAGAATGGATTGAAACCATAGAATTTGCAATATCTCATATGCAGCCACATGGCGAAGAAGAATAATTTTTCACTAAATTTCCGCTCTAGATGAAACATAAAAGGGTATCATTTAAGAGGGTTGAAGTCAAATTAATAGTATGGAAAGAGAAGAATACCGGGAAGATTGGGCTTTATCGACTATTAGTTGGTACGCGGTTTTTGTATGGTTTGGAGCATCTTTGTTTTCCCAAGTTGCATACCTTGCAATCAATGGAGTTCCTTATGATACAAACATTATGTTAGATGCAGCAGGGTCCTTCGCTTGGATAATTATAGGAATTGAATTACTTGTCTGGGGAATTATTGCGTGTTTGTTAATTGGTAAATTCCTAAATCGCATATCGAATGATGGTCATGAAATCGTATCTACTGATACAATTGCACCACAGGCTTGAAGAAGCCTCACTTATAGTAGCACAACCGTGCAGGACGAATGGAATACACCGCCACTAGCAGGCCAACCAATGAATTTGAGCGAACTTCTCGATGAAATGGCGCTTCTAGCATTACCCGATGGGTCTAGAGTTGTAACTATTGATGAAGCGAGAACGGAGTTAGAATTAGCCAAAAAACATCTGTTCAATTTACAATCACTTCAAGATCAAGCCCACGATTTGACCGAAGAATTAGAAATCTTAGTTGACGATTTACCTCCGCATCACGAACATGTTGTTGAAGTGGCAGACCAACTTGGAAATTTAGTAAAAGAATGGCAAGGTATCGGAGATGCACTTGAATCAATGGGTGCGAGAATCGCTGGGTTCGACCCAGGACACTTAGAATGGCACGGCGTAGTCGATGGTTATCTTGTTCTATATTCGTGGTGTGAAGGCGAAGATGATATCGAGTGGTGGTATCCGCTAGATACTGGGATAAACAGCCGCAGACCTCTTGTTGAAGCATAACCTCCGGCATACATGGTCCGAATCACAAAGGTGCATACCGGGAGCGGCGATTCTGGTGAAACTTCTCTAGTAGATGGCAGCCGTGTTGCAAAGAGCAATACCCGAATAGAGATAGTTGGCACATGTGACGAAGTCAATGCATTACTCGGCCTTGTATTGATGGAATCAAACCGTATTTCAGATACCCATGCAGATGGGGGCCAGCGAATCACCGTTCGCCGAGTAAAGGACGTGTGTTCTTCTGCAATAGGTCGCCTACAAAGTGAATTATTTGACCTTGGAGCTGAACTGGCCTGCTCGCCGGATAAGCTACCCGAATTCATGGAATTAATTGACCAGAAAGATTCTGACCGTTTATGTGAAGAAATGGATACTTGGAATGAAGAATTACCTCCTCTTGAGAGTTTTATTATGCCAACCGGGTCTGGTTCTGTTGCAACATTACATCTCGCCCGCACGGTAACTCGTAGATTGGAGCGTTCAATGGTTGGAATTGTTGATGAAATCCGTCCTGTCACTTTGCAATATGTAAATCGGTTATCGGATTGGCTGTTCATTCTAACACGCTGGATAACCCTGAGATTAGGGGAAGACGAAACCCTGTGGATTCCAAAGGGTAAGCGTGAGACAGGTACTTCGGAAATGACTCGCCGTCAAAAATCAAACCAATAATCATTAGCGGCCAATTGATTTCATATGGTCGTGTGCTGCAGCAAGGACACCTTGACTCTCAGTATGAGTTAGTTGCCTCATTGCACCTTCCCACTCTAGCCAAAGGTGTTCACGGTGCTCATGACTAATTTTCACTGCTAAGGTTTCTGTTTCTGCAATATACCAAAACACCTGCTTATCAATCCGCTTCCCTTTGTGGCGGAAATCATAAGCAGTACGGTGCTCGAAACCCTCTATGAATTCAATATCAGTAATTCCAGTTTCTTCGGCCAACTCTCTAGCAGCGGTAGCCATTCTGTTCGAGTCTTCGTTCTCGATGTGGCCTTTTGGGAAATCCCAATGCCCCTGCGGGTATTGGAGGAGAAGGATAGAACCAAAATTCACCAGTACAACACCGCACGAGGTCTCCATGATTGTGCGGCCCGACTACTCGTTGATAGCCCCATCGCTTCTATTTCGCACTATACATTCATGTCTTGAGTACTCACGCGTCATCCTGTGTCGCCTTTGGACGGTATTTTACGGGTCGTCGCCGATTCTGATTTGGACGGTCTAATGGCAGCAGCAGTTCTGAAGGCAAGTAAACCCGATATTGAGGTCCACTTTGCGCATCCCGCTCTAATTAGGGCCGGGAGTCTCAACAATCTAATTGACCGCAATACCGCAATATGCGACTTACCCTTTCATCCGGATTGCGGATTATATTTGGATCACCATCTGACCAATCGTCCATCTCCTTCTGAACAGAAAATTTTCGAGGAACGGGGCGGAATATGTCATTGGAGAGACACTCCTTCTGCAGCCCGTGCCGCTTATGATTTGATGAAAAACAAACTAGATTTATCTCATCTAGAAGAGGTAATGCCTATTGTCGATGCATTAGATTCGGGGGGGATAACTCTTGAAGAATTTATGGAGGATGGGCCAGTAATTCGTTTGTCGAGGTCATTGGGACTTTCTGACCCAGAACATCTCCAGGAAGTGTTGAACCAATTTGCTAGCGGAATGCCACTATCAGATATTTTGGATAGCCATAAAGAGCGATTGGAAAAACTGGGCTCTGAACGAGAAAAACAATCTAAAGTTGTAAAAGAAAAAACAATCATCATTGATGGCCTTGCAGTATGTGATTTGAGTGAGACTGGGATGCGCAGTAATGGGTACCTAATCACAGCCTTAGCAGGGCCAGATGCTCTAGCGTGTTGTGTTATTCACGGATTTATCGATGGAAGTATAGAGACTCCAAACCGTCCAGCACTAGGCGCATCATTCTATGCAAATTCATTCCGTGACGAAGAAAACCCGTACGACCTCTCACTCCTTGCAACCTTGCTAGATGAAACAGGGGGCGGTCATGCAAATGCTTGTGGTTGTAGAATCCAACCATCTGATTCCTCTCAGCGGTCATTGATAGAAGGAGACAAAGAATACAATCTTGAGCAGTGGCTAAAGTTGTGGGAAACCCGATGTAGCAAGATGTTTCGTTAATTTACGGAATAGTTATACATCTAATTGTTGTGAACTCATTATGAACAAGTCTAGAATATGTGGAGCATTATTATTGTCAATTACACTGCTACTCGCAGGATGCACGGTTGATGATGCCGCACAACCTCCTCAGGCGGACGAATCACCGAGTTTGCAGATATACGGCTTCGATGGAGGGGATTCTTCCGAGAGTACTTCAACAAATGCTAGCGATGAATTGTTTTATGTAATGATGAATCAAGGAAGCGATATCAATTGGACATCAGTAGGAGTTACAATTCAAGTAGACGGCAGTACCCCCATTAACTGTCAACAAAACGATCCTTCTGCAGATTGCACTTATGATGTGGACAATGATAATGAATGGAGCGTAGGAGAAGAAATTATCATATCCGAGGGGGCAACTGATTTGTGCTCCAATAGTTGTTCGATTGATGTAACAATCAAGCATACAGAGGATCAAAAAATAATAGGCAACATTAACGATATTTTAGTTGAATGAAGTTCTGAAGTGCGTTATTCTTCCGCGGTAGATGAAACGTCTTCGGGCATTTTCCATTTTACAATAATCGCAGCAATTAGGGCTACACAGCCTGCAACAATACATGCACCGACCATTCCTTCAATGAAAGCATCTCTGGCATTTGCAATCAACACTCCACCCTCCGCGTTTCCTTTGGCTAACATTTCTGCTCCGATTTTCATTGCAGCTGGGAATGAACTTTCAATCAAACCAGAGTTGCCCATTGCCGAGTTAGGAATAGAAATTGAATTTTGGTAAATCTCATTGAGAACACTACCGCCAATTGCAATTCCTAATGCACCGCCAATCTCTCTACTAGCATCATTTGTTGCGCTTCCTACGCCAGCCTTAGATTCAGGAATCACATCCATGATAGCTGTTGTTGAAGGGGCCATAGTCAGCCCCATTCCCAAACCAAGTAGAACAAATGTTGCTGCAATCTGCCAGTAATTCGTCTCAATTTCGACTAAGGTGAATAAGAATAGGCCAGCAGCAACCAGAATTAATCCAGTTGCAATTACATTTGGCCTTCCAAATTTTGCAACTAATTTGTCACTATTTGCAGCAGCAGGCATCAATCCCATAGGTAGGGGGAAGAATCTGATTGCCGCTGAGAATGCCGAATGCCCTCTAACCAGTTGGAAGTGAAGCATTTGCATGAACATGAACGAGAACATCACGAACATCGCAAGTGCAATTGCGATCAGCCCAAGGGTAAATTTCTGGTTTTTGAAGAACTCTAGAGGCAATAATGGATACTCTGTTTTCTTCTGCCTAACTACGAATGCCATTCCTGCAATGATGGCGACAACGAACGAAACCAGAACTTGTTTGTCAGCCCACCCAAGACTTGGGCCTTCGATAATTCCGTACAATAATGAAGCAAGGGCAATGACCGAGAGAATTGCTCCAATCACGTCAAGTGGTCTTTGATTATCATCTTTGGAACGGGGAACAATAATGGCACCAGCAATCAATGCTAGAAGTATGATTGGCACGTTGATCAAGAATACCATTTCCCAATTATAACTCTCAACAGCCCAGCCGCCAACTAGTAACCCAATAGGCGCTCCAATTCCGGCCATTGCAGCCCATATTCCAATGGCTTTTCCCCTTTCATTTGGAGGAAATACAACCAATACTACAGATAGTGTAGAAGGCATCACGAGTGCAGCACCTAAGCCCATTGTTGCACGTGCGAGGATGACATCTGTCGATGAATCAGCATAGAATGCAGTCCAGGCCGAAGCAGTCCCAACAATTACCAAACCGATTTGCAGCGCACCCTTGCGTCCAAATCTATCTCCCAATGCTCCCATGACAAGAAGAGTACCTCCAAACACAAGAGCATAGGAATCCATAATCCATTGTAATTCCGAATTATCTGCACTCAAATCAAGAGATAATTCTGGTAGTGCAACGTTGAGAGTGACATTGTTCAACATCACAATGATTAGACTCAAACTCATTACTGCTAGAATCAACCAACGGTTAGGAGGATAGGCCTCCAAGGTATCGCTTTCTTCTCGCATATTACTGGATATATTTTTCTGTATTTAGTAAATATGGTGATACGGGTATAACCACCAAATGAAATAGTATGCTTCAGGGGGACGGACATGGAAGGTGTGACCGAGCCGAAGATGCTCGAAGGCCGCCTATTTTACAAATTGGGAGAATTTACTTTCGACCATAGAAAGAAAGTTTTGGTAACTGGAATACTTGCGTGTTTCGCTATGGCTTCATTGATGACAATGGGCCCAAATTGGGCAGAATCTTGGGGAGAGGGAGACCTTGAATCTATGAATGCCTCTAAGACGTATAATGATGCCTTCACTTTAGACGAAGGCTCGCAATCCTTCACTTATCTCGTCTATCACCCTACGTTAAATGATACTTCGACAGATTGGCAGGATTCTGTTACCGATGCATTGAGCGCATTTGCTAGTCTAGATGATGTTAGCATTGAATATTCATGGGAGAAGACCGATGACGAGAGAGACCAATTTATTCATGAAGATGAAGATGGTTTCTGGGCATTAAATGTTGTAACCATCAATTTAGACCGCACTCAAGCAAAGGAATTGTATGCTGAAAATTGGGAAGATGTGGAAATAGACGATGAGGATTTTGAGACCTGGCGAACAGGCGGGGTTGCTATCGATGTCATATTCGATAAGAGAATCCAAGATGATCTGATTACTGCAGAACTTGTTTCATTCCCATTATCTCTGATAATCTTGGTCATAGTTTTCGGAACAATAATTGCGGCATTATTGCCAATAGGGATTGCATTATTGACCGTACTTTCAGCAATGGGGATCACCATTTGGCTATCCAATGTCACAGACGTGACTCAATATGCTGTCAATATTATTTCTCTAATCGGAATAGGAGTATCAATAGATTATTCCTTATTCATGGTAAATCGATTCCGTGAAGAAATGAACCGCGGTCATGACATTCGGACCTCAACAGCCATGACCGTAGCAACTGCCGGTAAAGCGGTATTCTTCAGTGGAGTG